>CAXTUE010000141.1:0-8491 GCA_964247355.1 uncultured Ktedonobacteraceae bacterium
GCTCAGGATTTAACTCTAGTTGAAACACAGGCTGTTAAACAATTAGCTCTATCATCTAGTTCTAAAAATAAAAGTTGTAGCCTTGTCTTCTTTTTAGATGTTATTCAAAAGCTATATGCTTTAGAATTTGATTGGAATGATGTGGGTATTAATGCCTCAGGACGACGAACTAGATATTTGAGAAGGAACTTTCGTAATACACGACAAATTGCAGAGTCGGCAAACCACTTACTAAAAAACAATACAAATTCTAAAAAGACTAAAGGTTATGTTGAGCCGGAATTGTCCCGTCGTCATGGTCCTTCACCGTTTCTAGTAAAAATACCTGTCTATGAACAACCTAAATGGATTAAAGATCGTATAGCAGGTTTAGTAAGCGATGGAGCTTTTAGTTATTCCGACTTTGCCATTTTATGTCGAAGTAAAGATTCTTGTAGAGCATGTAATGAAGCATTAAATCGTCTTGGATTACCCTCTGTACTATATACAGAAAATTTTAGTCTTTCGCAAAATACAGTAAAGGTATCCACGATCCACTCATCTAAGGGGTTGGAATTTCCTGTTGTTTTTATATATGGATTAGTTAGAGGTAAATTCCCACCGATCTCGACTATACAACTTGGTCTAGGTAGTGATGGCGATGCATTTTTAGACATCGAGAAAGAGCGGACTTTGTGTTACGTTGCTATGACCCGTGCTTCTGATGCATTGTACTTATTAACGTCAAAAGGCGAGGAGTCACCGTTTGTGCAAGAGCTAAAAGAAAAAGTTATTCTTTGGTAGTTTGGTGACAAATACTGCTCTTTCATAAGTCATATGTACTTGACATTGTAAATCATTGCTTTACAATATAGTCATGGCAGATATAGACATTCAGATGTTACTTTGGGAACCTGGGATAAATGATGCACATATTTGGGAACGTCACAGTCTTACTGTTGCTGAGGTGGAAGAAGTTTGTTATGGCGACCCTGAATGGCTCAAAGTGGAGGAAGCGAAAGAAGGGCGTCTGCGCATCATTGGTCCCAAACGTGATGGTAAGCTTCTGGTTATTATTCTAGCTTCTCATGGCAAGGGGTTATTTTATCCTGTTACTGCGAAGCCACCTAAACGGCAAGAGATACGTCGCTACAATGAATGGAAGGCAGGTAAAGAAACATGAGCGAAAGCAAGCATCTCAAATATCCCACGAAAGCACATGGAGCAATTCCAGCCTTTCAAAGCTACGAGGAGGAAGCGGCTTGGTGGGATGAAACTGATACGGGAGCACCAGAAATTGAGGCAGAGATGACTCCTGTACAAGTTCGTTCTACGAGAGGCTACACCAAACAAATGATGCTTCGACTTGACGATGACTTGGATAACGCACTTGAAGAGGAGGCTCGTGAGCGTGGTATGAAAAAGGCTACGCTAGCTAGACAATGGCTCAAGGAGCGATTACGTCAGGAACGAGAGAAGCACGCCTCATAATGTTGCTCCAGGTCTTGACTCTCCCAGCGCTTATAGTATCATTGGCAATGCTATCTCTGTGGAGTAGGCAATCATACTAGAAGCGGGTGGGAGCTATCTTTTGAGCAAGATGAATATTCATGGGTCCGAGTATCCAATCAGGAAGATATTTAGCGACGATTTTGTGTTTACTATTCCGTTGTACCAGCGAGCATATTCGTGGACGACGGAGCAATCGGAAGAACTGTACCAGGACTTGTTGACGGCGATGGATGGCGGCGACAAGCCAACGGAGGATATATCTCCTTATTTTCTGGGTAGCATTGTGATTATCAAGGGCGAGGAGCCGGATGCGCAGGTGATTGATGGGCAGCAACGTTTGACGACATTGACGATGCTACTGTCGGCGATTCGTAGTTTGATTAGCTCCAATTTCGCGGAAAGCTTGACCTGGTTTTTGTCCGAGAAGGGTAATATTATCACGGGTACACCGGAGCGGTATCGCTTGAGGTTACGTGAGCGCGATGCGAAGTTTTTTCAAACGTACATCCAGGAACGAGGCGGCGTCGAAGCACTAGAGGAACTGCAGGACTCGCAGTTGCCTGAAAGCCAGCGCAACATTCGCGCGAACACGCTTGGCTTCGTGCGCGAACTGAAAAAGCTCTCAGACGCACAACTTACCGCTTTGACACAGTTTATCATTAACCGTTGCTTTTTGATTGTTGTCGCGGTCTCTAGCCCGGATATTGACGCGGTATATCGCATCTTTGCCGTGTTGAACAGTCGCGGTCTGAACCTTTCGTATCCCGATATTTTAAAGGCAGACCTTATTAGCACTATTTCAGCTAGCAAGCAAGACGAGTACGCGACGAAGTGGGAAGAGATGGAGACGATGCTTGGTACAGAGGAGTTTGAAAACCTCTTTTTTCATTTGCGAGCCATCTTCTCTAAGAAGCGACTGAGCAAGGGTATGATCGAAGAGTTCAATACCTATGTCAGGCCGCGTTTCTCGTCACCACAGGAATTTATTGATAATATATTATTTCCCTACGCACATGCGTACAACAATATCCTCAAGACAAACTATAATCAGGGGTTGCCCGCGAAGGCTAAAGACATAAACGGGATGTTCAAATGGCTGAACTATCTCGATCATGCACAATGGACGCCGCCCGCACTGTACTACTTTGTCAAATATCATCGTAAGCAACCGGACGCGGTGTTGCGCTTTCTAACGGACCTTGAGCGGCTCGTAATCAGCTTTATGGTGTGTCGTGTGCCGCCCTATAAGCGTATCGAGCGCTACTGCGAGTTGCTGTACGCGATTGACGCGGAGGAGGACCTGTTCAGTCCAGAGTCGCCGCTACAGTTAACGGCAAAAGAGCGTGCGGACTTTCTGCGTGTGCTTGACGGTGATGTTTACCTGTTGCACTATCCATGCCGCTATGTGTTGTTGCGCTTAGATACCAAGCTTTCGGAGAAGGTCGCTTCCTACGATCATCAAGCTGTGACGATAGAGCACGTGTTGCCGCAACGACCTGCGCCGGATAGTGAATGGGTTCAGGCGTTTCCGAGTAGAGAGATACGTCAAAAATACATCAACCGTCTGGGCAATCTCGTATTGTTGTCGCAAGGAAAAAACATGAAGGCCGAAAACTTCGATTTCGAGGATAAGAAGCAACGCTATTTTCTCTCGAAAGATGGCATTTCTCCCTTTGCTTTGACAACACAGGTGCTGGGCTATCGTACATGGACACCTGCTATAATAGAGCAACGGCAAGGGCAGTTAATCACGGCCTTGAAGCAGCTATGGCGGTTGTAGGTTGTTGTCGCTAATGCTTTGAAGCGTTACAATAACGTAAGGTTTCAATGGGGACCAGGGCACCCCGAAAAAGGAATTCACCCCCCCAAAACCAAAAAAGTTGTAAATTGTAAAGCCTAATTGGATTTTCTTAATAAAATACTAAGGACGATACATGTTCCGAAAACTGAGCGCGATAGAGATTGCGGAGGGGGCGTTGCTGGCGGATATCGCGATTGTGTTTCAACTATTGACATTGTACTTGCCGGTTGGTGGGGATTTCTTTCGTGTACTCATCTTCATTGTGTATGCTGTACTTGTGTTGCGACGTGGTTTATACGTGGGCATAATGGGAATGCTTGTTTCGCTCTTTATAGCGGCAATTGTTACAGGTCCGCAGTTAGTTATAGGACTGTCACTAGAGGCAATGGGCGGTCTGTTTCTCGGCTTCGTCATGAGACATCGCTTGTCCCATTTCTTATTATTGTTCATAGGTATTACCTGTGGTGCGCTTGCATCGTACATCGTCATCTTTCTCACCACGTTTTTGTTTGGGGTGCCGATTACTTCGCTCGTTCGGGGTTTGCACAATGCCTATAATGGTGCTATGGGGATTGTCGGGGTCCTTTTAGGTAGTGTTGGGCTTGGTAACTGGTGGCAACACAGCTTTATCCCATTTATCGCGCCGTTAGTGGCGTTTGGCTTCAAATACTGGTGGGGCTTCTATTATGTCGCGTTATGGGTGTTGCTGTGTCCCTTCGTTATCGCTATCTATTTCGTGACAAACTCGGTAGTACGCAGGCTTGGCTATACTGTACGGCCCTTTCCCGATGGTCGTGTGTACAGATGGCAACGTCGCTTCTCTCGTTGGATGTTAAAAAGAGCTGTACGGAGACGACGTTTGCTGAGAAAGCAGAGGGCGGCAAGGGCATGAGCATTGATATACAGCATGTAGGCTATGCCTATTCCACTTCAACGACGAGCAAAGAGAAGTCACAACCAGCTTTACGCGATGTAAGCTTGTGTATACAGCAGAGTGAATATGTCGCGATACTGGGACATAATGGAAGCGGTAAGTCAACACTGGCGTGTTTGTGTAACGGGCTACTTGTTCCCGACACTGGCCGTGTGCTCGTCGATGGACTTGATACGAGCGATGCAGGGCAACGACGTACGATTCGCAATACAGTGGGCATGATTTTCCAGAATCCTGATAACCAGATTATCGCGACACTTGTCGAGGACGATGTAGCGTGGTCGCTTGCCATGCGAGGCTTACCGTCCACGTTGATTGCTGAACGGGTAGATACTGCGCTCTCGGCAGTAGGAATTTCGAGTCTACGTCAGTTGCCACCACATCGGCTATCTGGTGGGCAGAGACAGCGTGTCGCAATCGCAGGTGTGTTAGCTCTGCAACCGAAGTATATTATCGCGGACGAGGCCACGTCGATGCTCGATCCACGTTCGCGCCAGGAGATCGTTGCATTGTTGCACTCGTTACATAGGGAACAGGGGATTACGGTGATACAAGTAACGCACCTGCTCGAAGAGGCGGCACTAGCACAACGCGTGATCGTCATGGAGCAAGGCCAGATCGTCATGGAAGGAGTTCCTGCCACGCTCTTTGCTGATATGGCAAGGTTGCGTTCGTTAAAATTAATGATACCGGAACCAATTGAGCTTGCGACACGGCTACGAAAGATAGGCATGCCGATTTCACAGGATGCGGTGACTATTGAGTCGATTGCGCGGGAGTTGTCTTCGTGACGAATGCAATTATTACAACTGAACATCTTTTTCATACCTATTCGTCGGGTGCCGTGCAGAAGGCGGCGCTGGTGGATATCAGTATGGAGATCGAGCGTGGAAGCTGTGCCGCTATTATTGGCGTGACCGGCTCTGGTAAATCAACGCTAATTCAACACTTTAACGGCTTGCTTACACCGGCATCTGGTGTCGTGATTGTCGATGGCGTCAACGTTGGGAGCAAGGGAGCAGACCTGCGGGCGTTACGGCAACGAGTGGGCATGTTGTTTCAATTTCCAGAGACGCAGCTATTCGCGAAAACTGTGTATGCCGATGTTGCGTTTGGGCTACAACGTATGAAGATGGGGCGACATGAGCGGCGTACACGCGTGTTTGCGGCTCTGGACCTCGTGGGACTTCCACATCAGGAGTATGCATCGCGTTCGCCTTTTGCCTTAAGCGGCGGGCAACAGCGGCGCGTCGCACTGGCCGGTGTGCTGGCAATGTCGCCAAGTGTGCTGATTCTCGATGAACCTACGGTTGGATTGGATGCCGATGCGCGCAACGAGTTTTACACATACATAAAACGCGCGCAGCGTACGCGAGGCGTGACGGTTGTGATTGTGACGCACGATATGAACGAGGTTGCAACGCTGGCGGACATGCTTTTTGTGCTACATGATGGAAAGCTTGTGATGCAGGGGACGCCGCGTTCTCTCTTTGCGCAGGGCGAGCAACTACAGAAGTGGGGTCTAGCTGTCCCTCCGCTCAGTGAACTGCTTTCGCTTCTACGCAAACAAGGCATGAACATTCCAATGAAAACAATGACGGTTGACGAGGCTTTTACAGTCTTGAAAAAAATCCAGCGATCCGTGCCTGCTCCGAAGGAAAGTTAAAATACATGCTGCAAAATATCTCGCTGGGAACATATTATCCTGGAAAAAGTCTGGTGCATCGCCTGCAAGCCAGGACGAAATTGCTTGTACTTATGCTCATCGCAGTGTGGTTAACTATCGCGGCACAAAGACAATGGCATTTTGCACCGTTCATTGTACTGTTAGTCTTGCTTAGCGTTGCAATTACAGCCTCTAGGATTTCGTTTCGTGTACTATGGCAACGTATGTGGCTCCTGGCCGTCTTAACTGTTGTAGGCGCACTTATTGCCCTGTTTTCGCTGAGCGGTAGTGGTGATAAGATACTGTATGCGTTTGGCCCACTACCTATACCTTATGGTTTTGCTCAAGAAAGCACATTGCTTCTCGCTCTCACGCTTTTGAGTTTCTTGATACTTGCTCGTGTTACGCCGTTGCGCGCTCTATGGCGTAACGTATGGCTTCGTCGTTTGCGAAGTCTGCTCGTTCTGCTTTGTGTCGCCGCACTACTTTTCTGGTGGGTCATACGCGATGCTTCGCCAACGCAAAACTTGCTTATAGGACCAGTGCCGATTACGTATAGTGGCGTATGGAGCTTTGTGAGCTTTACCGTTGTGCTATTGGCACTCTATGCATTCTCGCTATTACTAACCATGACCACCTCACCTGTTGCGCTTATCGAAGGTCTGACGATGCTGCTTGCTCCACTGCGTCGTTTGAAATTGCCCGTGGATGACTTCGCGCTTATGACACTTCTCGCGCTTCGTTTTATCCCCACACTGTTTGAAGAGGTTGAGCAACTCACGAAGGCACAGGCGGCGCGTGGTGCCGACGTGATGCGTGGCACACTGCGAGAACGCTTTCAAAGCTTGACGATGCTTTTTGTACCACTGATGCAAGGAGTGCTACGCCGTGCATCTGAACTGGCGATTGCACTAGAGGCTCGTGGTTACGAGAGCGAAGGACAGCAGACGCGCCTATATGAGAAAGCATTGGGGAAGCTTGACTACATTGTACTGAGCGTAGTCGTGCTTATCATGCTAGCTTCTCTGCTTTGACACATCCCCTTATAGTTTTTCTCAGTTTCGTCTCAGGTGCAGCACAGAGTCGCCTTACTTTTATGTGCGATACTTTTTATCAATGAATGGCATAAAAAATTTTGTAAGAAAGATTGAATGATGCAAATAGATGTTCCCCAAAAGAATGAGGCAGAGAAAAGCGTCACACCTACTGCTACCTGGACAAGACGGCTTATTATCTCCCTGACGTTGCTTGTCTGGTGGGGAAGATGGCACAAGCATTCCTTCTGGTTGCTATCGGCGCGCTATTGGCATATACCATTTATCCTCTAGTGACACTACTACAGCGTTCCATGCCTCGTCCTTTAGCTATTGCGATTGTCTACCTGCTTTTTTTGGGAGCGCTGAGTGCTCTGATATACTTTGTGATTGTCACATTTGTGGATCAGGCAACGTCATTGACTCAGTACATTCGGGGAGTTATTAATGGCGATAGGACGAATCAACTACAACCAATTCTTGATACGTTAAAGCAGTTTGGTGTGACGCAACAGCAATTACGGGATTTGGGACAGCAGTTGCTTGGGCAGTTGCAAGGCGTTATACGTAACGTCGTTCCAGTTGTTACCAACGTCTTCAATGTCTTTCTCAATACGATTCTCGTCGCGATGCTCAGCATTTACTTTCTGCTTAGTGGACCACGTGCAGTACATTGGCTTCGTACAAAAACGCCCGCAAGTCAGCGTAAAAATGTTCGTTTCGTGCTCGATACGCTTGGAACGGTCATCGGCGGCTATATACGTGGTAATATCCTGCTTGCAACGGTCATTAGCACACTTACTGGTATAGGCATCGCCATTGTTGGCGTACCTTATCCATTTTTGCTTGCCATACTTACCTTCATTCTGGAATTCATTCCAGTTGTTGGTATCTATATAACGAGTGTTGCCGTTGTGTTGCTCGCGTTGACACAGGGATGGGTGACAGGCGTACTTGCACTCGCGGTTGTATTAATCCTCCAACTGCTTGAAAACAATGTGTTTGTTCCGCGCATTCTTGGACGCTCGGTCGGCATCAATCCCATCGTCAATGTCTTCGCGCTTATCGCCGGTACAAATCTCTTTGGGATCGCAGGTGCGTTCTTCGCTGCGCCTGTTGCTGGCCTGATACAAGCGTTTATGCGAGCTTTGTGGTCAAATTGGCGAGAGCAACATCCAGAGCAGTTTCCAGAAGAGCATACAGCAGAATTGAAAAATTGAACGGATGTCCACTGCCGCGCATCATTCTCCCGCGAATAATCTCCCGCCCCCCATTCGGTATTTATGCGGGGCAGTGGACATCCGTTATGTATTATTGGCTTCTAGTTTTCCATCAGACACGTTTTGCGAGTCATAAGCGTCCTATAGATACAAAAAAGAAAAGAAATGTGTATAGAGAGCGAGCAACTATGTCTCAACAAACCGTGTCTGTATGGATACTTGGCGATCAATTACTACAACAGCATCCCGCGCTAGTTGCTGCGGAAACCGAGCATGGGCGCGAAAATGTGCGTGTGGTGCTGGTCGAGAGCACAGAACGCATTGGACTACTCCCATATCAGCGTA
>CAXTUE010000141.1:8501-9866 GCA_964247355.1 uncultured Ktedonobacteraceae bacterium
GCTCAGTGCCATGCGTCATTATGTGCAAGAATTGCAGGATGCTGGCTACGAAGTAGAGTATGTGCGGTCCACAAGCTTTATCGAAGGACTACAACAGCATCTCAGAAAGCATGAAGCGCAGCAATTGTTCGTGATGGCGGCAAGCGAATACGATACACGCCTTATGCAGCAACAAGAGTTAGCGCGCTTGATCGGTCTTCCTGTACAGGTGTTGCCGAACACGCAGTTTCTGGTTGAGCAGTATAATCCAAATCCGCGTCCGCAGCCGGGAAAGTCGTATATCATGGAGACTTTCTACCGCGATATGCGCCGACATTTTCATGTGTTGCTTGAGGAAGATGGGAAACCGATTGGTGGCGAGTGGAATTATGACGAGATGAATCGTGAGCCATTGCCACAACAGTTCGAGGTGCCACCGCCACCAGGATTTGAGCCAGACGAGATTACGCTTGAGGTCATGAAGCAGGTCGCGGACTCCGAACATGGTATTGGAAGCGCGAAGGGCTTTGATCTTGCAGTGACACGTGAGGGAGCGCAAAAGGCTCTCCACGATTTTATTGAGCTACGTCTCAATGATTTCGGACCATATGAAGATGCTATGAGCACAAAAGAAAGTGCGCTCTATCACTCGCAACTGTCGCCCTATGTCAATATTGGTTTGTTGGACTCACTAGATATGGTACATGCCGCCGAAGCAGCGTATCATCAAGGTAAGGCATCGCTCAATTCAGTTGAGGGCTTTATTCGGCAGGTGATGGGATGGCGAGAGTTTATGTACTGGCAGTACTGGCAGCAGATGCCAAACCTGCGTACCTCCAACACATGGCAAGCGAAGCGACCAATGCCGCTCATGTTCTGGAATGGGCAGACCGAGATGAACTGTGTCAATCACGTCTCGAACCGCGTGTTGGACAGTGGTTATTCCAACCATATCGAGCGCCTGATGATTGTGTGTAACTTTTGTTTGCTTGCGGGCGTCGATCCTGCTGCTGTGGCGGAATGGTTTCTTGCCTGTTACTTCGATGCCTACGATTGGGTTGTGCTGCCAAACGTAATTGGCATGGGTATGAATGGCGATGGTGGACGCATTGCTACGAAACCATATATTGCGTCAGCGAATTACATCAACAGAATGAGCGACTATTGCGAGAGTTGCCGTTATTCTCCCAAACAGCGTACAGGTCCGAATGCTTGCCCGTATAACTACCTGTACTGGAATTTCTTAATCGAGAACGAGGCAAAGCTGCGCTCAAATCGACGCTTAGGGCCAAATGTGCTAGGGTTGCGTCATATTGAGGATGGACAGCGACAAACTATCCATGAGCAAGCTATACAATTTCTCACCTCACTACCATACTACGGACT
>CAXTUE010000142.1:0-9790 GCA_964247355.1 uncultured Ktedonobacteraceae bacterium
TGCAACAACTACAAAATGCCGGACTCGTCTACCCATGCTATTGTAGTCGGGCCGACATCGCCCTTGCCGCTAGTGCTCCCCAGCAGGGAGCGGAAGACGGACCGCGCTACCCAGGCACATGCAGACATCTGACGGAAGCTCAACGCAAAACCTATGAAGCCAACGGTCGTCGTCCCTCACTGCGTTTTCGTGTTGCGGACAATCGGATTATAACGTTCACCGATGGAATTATGGAATCCGTGACACAGCATGTGCAGCAAGCCGTTGGCGACTTTATTCTCCGTCGCTCGGATGGTATCTTCGCCTACCAATTCGCCGTCGTCGTCGATGACGCCCTCATGCACCTCAACCAAATTGTACGCGGCAACGATTTGCTCTCCTCCACCCCACGACAAATCCTGCTCTACGAAGCCCTCGGTTTCCCCACTCCCACCTTCGCCCACGTCCCCCTCATCATCGACGAACAAGGCAAAAGACTCTCGAAGCGCACCCGAACTATGGGCCTCGACCCCTTACGTGCCGCAGGAATGATGTCCGAACAGGTCGTGGGAGATATTGCAGCAAGTTGTGGTTTAATTGAAAGAGGAAAGAAGATAAGTGCAAAAGAGTTAGCACAACACTATCACAATAGTAATCTACCTTTACAAAACGCCTCATTTTCCCTATCATTATAGATGAATATCAATAATTAACACACACAGCACCTGTAGGGACCGATTTATAACGTCCGTCTTGGCATTATCAATCTCTACAGGGACGTGATAAATCGGTCCCTACAGGTGAGGCTATTCAGAAAAAGAGGTGTGCGTTGCACGATATAGACCAGAATGAGCTATCCAACGAACCCGATGTCGAATTTACCGACCTCGATCCAATCGAGGAGAACAACACATTCGCATCTCTTCGTATCATCACTCACACCTTCTTGACAAAAATACCCTGGCAACGAATACGCGTTCCAGCACAGCGTATCGTGCTCTTCCTTCTCATTCTCCTTATCCTACTTATCATCACCATATCCTATCATCACCCTTCCCCAAAAAGTGTCACAGCACACGAGTGTATGCGTAAACAGGTGAAAGTCGTCTACGTTGCTAAAGAAACAATAACATCTTCCGGCACAACACTCACCGAGATAGCAGTTCCCGTACCATCAAATTCTAAATGGCTATACGATATTCAATGCGTCTAAAGTAACTATCGCTTTCTGAAAATATGACCTGGGTAGAGGACTATGCTATAATGCTCGCAATATAAAACTACCTGGATTGTTGAGATTTTTTTACTGGATGATGTTCGCGCTCTATAATTCTGCTTGGATGACCGAAACGATGTCGATTGCATTAAGCATTGTACTGACCATTCTTACTCTCGGTGTCGCGCTTGCCGTTGGTCTCGCGCTTCGCCGCATCCTTGTACGTCGCCTCAAAAAGACGATTCTCGATAACTGGGTCACACAAACGCTTGGCGTACTTGTTGCTTTAGTTCCATTGATTATCGCGGCATTTGCTATCCCTCTTATATGGCAACCAATACTCATAGATGCCTACTGGCAAAATATCAAAGCCCAATTTGGCATCACTTCTATTCCCATCGGGTACATACTTGGCAACCTGATTGGAACGCTGTTACTTATCGTCTTGGGCATTGGTGTCGCTCGTACACTGCAACGCTTGACCATTCGGAACCTCGGCGAAAACCGTATCGATGTCAATATCCGCACGCTCATCGGTCGCATCTTTTACTTTATGGTGCTCATTTTCACCTTCTTCTGGATACTCTCTATCTGGAATGTCTCGCTCACCTTTCCCGTTGCCGCCGTTGGCGTTGTGACGGTTGCCATCGGTGTCTCGCTACAAGATATTTTGAAGGACCTTGTGGCGGGCGTGTACATCCTGGCAGAGAGACCGTTCCATATTGGCGATCAAATCAGCACGTTTACCACCACAAACTATGTCGGCGATGTACAGGATATTCAGCTTCGCGCCACCAAACTGCGGCTTGTGAGCGGTGAAGAGGTCACAATTCCCAATAGCCTCGTCTTCGGCAGTATCGTCGTCAACAATACCTACTATGGCGAACGGCGTGCCACGCTTACCGCAACACTGCCACAGGAAGAATATGTAAAGAGCGAAACATCAGAACGTATACTGAGCGCGATTCAAGAACTCAAACAGGTAGTCGTGAAACCAGAGCCAGCATTATTTATCAGCAGCTACACACCAACAACAGTTACTCTGACGATTCGCTTCTGGGTCAGCTCTCACGACCATGCAACCATATCGGACGTGATGTATACGTTGCACAAAACATTGCCTCAAGCCGAACTGGTTGTAAAAGAGGCGGCTAGTGACGTATAGTATGTACACAAAAGAGAGCACAACTACAACGCTTCTGAGAGAAAAGGACGCTTCTTGAATACGCAGTATACAGACAAGCCGCCTGTTACTCGGCATATAGGAGTAATGGGCGGCACATTCGACCCCATTCACTACGGACACCTTGTAATCGCGGAGGAGGTGCGGGCAACCCTTCATCTATCAGAGGTTGTTTTTATTCCAGCCAGTCATCCGCCACATAAAGCTGGACATACTATCACAGACACACATCACCGCGTTGCCATGCTCGAACTCGCGCTTGCCTCAAATTCCTACTTTCATATCTCGCTCATGGAAATTGAACGTTCAGGACCATCCTATACTGTTGATACGCTACGTACACTGCGCGAACAGCTAGGCGCAGACATCAACCTCTCGTTCATCATCGGCTGGGACAGCTTAGAAGAGCTACACACATGGTATAAAGCCACCGAGCTACTTACGCTCGTGACACACCTTGTCGCGGTCAGGCGTCCAGGCTATGAGGACGACGACCAATACAATCAGGTGCTAGAGCAACGTATGCCAGGAATTTTACAACGACTGCTCGTAGTGCAGGCTCCGCAGTTAGAAATTTCAGCAACCGATTTACGTAAACGTGTGGCTGAAAATAGACCCATAAAATATCAGACCCCGGAGGCTGTTGAAACGTATATCAAAGAGAATCGTTTATATACTTATATTCATGTCGAGGGTGAAGGGGAGAAACACTAGTTTTCTCGGAAAGAGTTTTTAGAGCATGGAACCGATGCAGTTTCAGTTGGGGGACCGCTTACGTCTGCGCAAACAACATCCCTGCGGCAATTTCGATTGGGAGGTTGTGCGTCTTGGAGCTGATATTGGTCTCCGCTGTGAAAAATGTGGGCGGCGCGTCCTGCTACCACGTTCAGAGGTTGCACGTCGTACCAAACAAGTGCTACCACGCATAGAAAAACCTGTCGATGATTTTTTCGATGAAGCATAACTACAAGGAGATGACGGCATGGCTGTAGCCACACAGAAGCAGAATAGTAGTGGATTTCTCACACTGCTGAAAAAGAGAAATTTCCTTCGACTCTGGCTAGCCCAAATCATCTCTATGACTGTACTTAATGCATCTAACTACGCACTTCTCGTGCTCATTGAAGAGGTAACAGGCTCAACAACACTGGTTGGACTTGCTATTATCTGCTTCAGTGTACCAGCGTTTCTATTTAGCGCTCCCGCAGGTGTGTTTGTGGACCGTATGGACAAGCGGCGTGTGCTCTGGGGCAGCAACTGTCTACGCGCAATCGCCACGTTCATCTTTGTCATTTCGCTCTTATTCAACCGTCAGCAACTGGTGCCGGTCTATGTGCTGACCTTTCTTATCTCGGTTATTGGACAATTCTTTTCACCTGCTGAAGGCGCATCTATTCCGCTTCTCGTTGATGAAGATGAATTAATGCCCGCCCTATCCCTATTCCAAATCACTTTCATGCTTTCGCTAGCACTCGGTTATCTGCTTTTAGCACCTATCTTGCTTAGCGTATTACCTACATTTACTGTTGCACATATCACTGTTCACCCAGTCGATCAACTCTATACTGCTATTGGCCTGCTCTACCTCGTCTGTGCAGTGCTGGTTGGCTCCATTCCCACAAAAAGCTTTAAGCAAAAATCGGCTGGAAACACAAGTGTGTCTAAAACAAACACAACCTCCATTGTGACCGAAACATTGAGCATTCTTGGCAATGTATGGAGCGAAATGCTGCAAGGATGGAGTTTCATCCGTCGCAATAAGCAACTCTTTCTCTCCGTCGTCCAGCTTTCGTTCGCAGGCGTCTTGATTCTACTTATTAGCGAGCTTGCCGTTCCTATTGTGACGAAACTGCTCCATCTTCCAGCACAGGCAATGGCCTTCGTCTTCGCGCCAGCAGGCATAGGACTTGTGCTTGGCTCGATTCTCATGCCACGCATCGCTGTACGCCTCGGACGCTCCCGCGCAATTTTTATTGGCACCTGTGTGTTAGCACTCGCTACACTGTGCTTGCCAATCACCACAATCATTGCCCGCTCGTTACAACCCGATGGCTGGAACGCAAATCCACTCCTTCTCGTTGTGATCGCGTTTTTCATGTTCTGCGCCGGCTTTGGCCTTGATTTTATTAACATACCAGCGCAAACCGCTATGCAAGAGCAATCGCCCGATTGGATTAAAGGACGTGTCCTTGCACTACAGCTTATGTTATATAATGCCTTTGCAATACCTGTTATCCTTTTTATCGGTGCCTTCTCGGACATCGCAGGCATCGATAAAGTACTGTATCTTATGGCTGTCTGTTCGCTTGGCTTTGGCTTCTGGGGCATGTATTATGAACGTAAGCATCCACGCGAGATGACTGCAAATGAGAAAGCGGAAACGCAAGAAGAGGTACATACGGGCGCATGACTACTGACTCAGCACTTCTGGCACAACTTGCTCAATACCAGCCGTGGCTTATCATCGGCGGTGTTGCCGTACTCTTTTTGCTACTTCGCCTCACCCGCAAAGAGCTACGGAAGCGTGTCGATGAGATTGGCTACCGGCTCCTCGGCGAAAAAGGCTTGCTCGTCTGGTTCTGGTTCAATGCACCCGGCGTCATCCTGCACGAACTGAGCCACGCCATTGTTGTGCTGCTGTTTCGACCATTCGATTTTCGCATTACCAGCATCACGCTGTTCCGCATCAAGCCAATGACTTCACGTAATCCCGATGGACGCATCATGCGTAGCGGGGGTCGTCAATCACTCCAACTTGGTGAAGTCCAATACGTTCGTCCGCAGGGACGCGTCATGAGCTACATCGGCGATGGCTTCAGTGGCACGGCACCACTTTTCGGCGGCATCGCCATGTTCACACTACTCTACTGGGTTGCGACGGGCTATAGCCTGTGGGAATTTCCCTTTGACATTCACCAGCATCTTCAACTGCTCAAACCTGGCTGGCCGTGGTGGACACTCACCTTCGCCCCTTATCTCATCCTCACCGTCACCTCCGAACTCTGGCCCAGCCGTCAGGACTGGCGCGGCGCACGCTGGTTCGTCGTCGGCCTGGCATTTCTCCTTATATTGGTAGGCATCCTCATCTGGTACTACAAACGTGTCGATGCCACGCTGCACATGCTCACCTTCATCTCATCACGCATCGACTTCGCGCTCCTCATCCTGGTCGCGCTTGATGTCGTGTTCCTGATTGTCGCGGAGATATTGGTGCAGGCTCTTAGAAGGTAGTTGAGGCTTGATAATCGCATTTAATGAGGTAAAATAGGAACCAACGCAATTAAAAGGAAGTTGCTTAATGCCTCACCTAGGACCAATAAAACGTAAAGACCTCGTGTATTATCTTAAGCAAGTAGGCTTTGAAGGCCCGTACTCTGGTGGGAAGCATCAGTTTATGCTAAAGGAAAATTTGAGTATCACAATACCCAACCCTCATATATGAGTACTAGTCGTCTTCAGACTGCAAGGTACTCATACAAGCACTTACGCAGGTATTCCGCCAACAGGCAAAACTGTAGTGTGGACAGGCATGGATTTTGTACGAATTGCCAATGGGAAAATAGCTGAGCTATGGAGCAATCAAGATACGCTAAGCATGTTACAGCAGCTTAATGTTATTCGGTTCGAGGTAGGACAATTTGCTCTTCCTAAAGATGTATTTAAGACAATTGCCGATGAGATCATAGAGATGAGCAACATAGACCAGAAGATAAGGAAGGGCGAACAGTGGGACTTGTCAATTGATGGTGCGAATACGCAGCGAATGAAGGAGATTGTCGAGCAAATCGGATGGCCGACAAGATCGAAAGTTGGCGATCACGCTTCATCACATGAAGGTTGAAATATTTATCAGGCTACGAACCACCTGTAGGGGTCTAATTCCATTACACCCGTGTCGGCAACAGAAATTGTCCACAGGATTGTAGAAACGTCTCAGCAACCCTCCACATCGTCAAATGCCAACAGGATGCAATAGAAATTAGGCAAACGTGATTTATCACCGCTAGGACACTCGCTACCTTCATCATTCTCCGAATGCGGCTTTGGGAATGCCACTCTCATACACCGCGGTCTCTCAAGCGGGTTCGCGTATGGGAGGGGCATTCCCCTTGCGGGTGCCCTAGCCTCTCTACCAATCAAATCGATCAATCAAAAACGTCCGACTATAATGCAACAATATAGGACTCCCATGCGGACATACCGCAGGTGCCGATGCATTCGCTAATGCTTTTAGCAATGCCAACTGTTCGCCACTTCCTAGTTCACGTCCACGACGCATAGCCGAGCGACAGGAGAGACTGATGAGCAGATGATCTTCCCAATTATTGCTATCCTCTGCCGCCACCTCCGCGAGTTCTTGCATGTGTGCGACAAGTTGCTCTTGCCCTGCACCATCCTCACCGATTGGGACCGAGCGTATCAGAAAACTACGTCCACCAAAGCGTTCGCACTCTAAGCCCAGCCCGCGTAACATAGGCAAACGCTGCTCTAGCAGGTCGGCTTGATAGCGTTTCATCTCCACAATCACAGGTTCAAGCAACAAATGTGCCTCAACCGCCTCTTCTTGCTGCTGCCCTCCTGCATACACACGTCTCAAATGCTCATAAATCACGCGCTCGTGTGCTCGATGCTGATCGACAAGATACAGGCTACCGTCAGGTGCCTCCGCCAGAATTACCGCTTGCTGCAACTGCGCTAATGGACGTAACTGCGCTACAACCTCATTTGTACCAGGACCAGCCGTTTCAGCCTTGTAACCCTCAGCAGACTCAGAGACACGCAATCCTCTTCGTCTCGGCCCCGGCAAACGTCGCTGATTCGCTAACACTGGCCCCGGAAACTGTATCGACTCTGGAAGTGTTGGACTTTGCTCTAATACCGTTCGCACGGCTTGCGTTAAAGCAGCAACAATCGTACTTTCATGCTCTAAACGCACCTCTATCTTAGCCGGATGGACGTTCGCGTCAACCTCATCGGTTGGCACCTCAAGAAACAGCACCACCAGTGGATGCTTACCCTTTGGTAGCAAACTGCGATAGCCATCCTCAAGCGCGTCTTGCAATTGTTTTGATTGTACCGAGCGTCCATTGACAAACAACATGACATACTGACGATTGCCCTGCGCCAACACGCGATTGCCTATATAGCCGTGTAGCGTGTAATGCGCTCCATCGCTCAGCCGCACGGGATACAGCATCTCGTTTAATGGCAGGTGATAGAGTTCGGCAAGCGTAACTGCGAGATCGCCGGAGCCACTTGTCTGTAAAGCAATGTGTTCGTCAATAACTAAATTGAAGCGCACAGCAGGATAACCAACGGCATAGCGTTGCAGCAGTTGCACGATATGCCCATTCTCCGTACGCGCCCCACGCATAAACTTGAGACGCGCTGGCACATTATAGAACAGGTCGCGCACCGTCACCGTCGTTCCATGCAAACGCGCACGTCGCCCACGCTGCTTGATTTCGCCACCTCGTAGCGTTATAGACAGAGCGGCATGATCTTCTCCGAGGCTATCGGTCTCAATGGCGCGACTGAGCAGAGTTACTTCAGACACAGCAGTTATACTGGCAAGTGCCTCACCACGAAAACCTAGCGTATGCAGGTGACTCAAGTCCTCAACGCTACGAAGCTTGCTGGTGGTATGACGCAAACTCACTCGCTCTAGCTCATCTTCGGGAATGCCATAGCCATCGTCCGTCACGCGCATGAGGCGCAGACCACCACCGCGTACCTCGACCCGTATCTCTCTCGCCCCAGCATCGAGCGCGTTTTCCAGCAGTTCCTTAATCACCGAAACGGGACGCTCAATCACCTCGCCCGCCGCGATACGCTCCGCTACATCGGGAGCAAGCGCGAGCAATGGACGACGAGGGATGGAAAGTTGTGCAGGTTGTTCTTGTATTTGACTCATCGCAGTAACATACTTTTCTTTCTCTGCATCAGGAACAACAAGTTCAATGCATCAAGCGGCGTGATGGCGTACAGATTGAGAACATCCATATCCGGCGCATTGCCATTGGCTTGCTCTAATGCTCTTGCCACCATATGTGCCTCTTCGCTTTGCCATTCATACTGCCCCGATCCCTCAGCAACCAGTTTCCTCATATCCTCTTGACTATATGAATTCGTACCATTTTGCGCAGAAGACACGTCATTCTGCCCATCATCTCGCTTCATTTCTAACTGTTGTAGCACCGACTCGGCTCGCTTGACGACAGTGAGCGGCATACCCGCGAGTTTCGCCACATGCACACCATAGCTTCGTCCAAGTGTACCCTGTATCACGCGATGCAGGAACACAATACCATCCTGCTCGTCGTCGCTAATCGCCATCGTATAAACACTCAAATGCTCCAGTTCGTTCGCTAAAGCGGCTAGCTCATGATAATGAGTCGCGAACAGCGTACGCGCCCTCGTTTCGTTATGCAGGTGTTCCACAACGGCACGTGCTATTGCTAAGCCATCATAGGTACTTGTGCCTCTACCGATTTCGTCAAGAATAATCAAACTGTGGGCCGTGGCGTGATGCAGAATAGTCGCGGTCTCTTCCATCTCGACCATGAACGTACTCTTGCCCGACGCGATATCGTCCTCCGCACCCACACGTGTGAAGATGCGATCAACGACCCCAATATGTGCCTTACGTGCAGGCACGAAACTGCCGATTTGGGCCAGCAGTGTAATCAATGCAACCTGACGTAGATACGTCGATTTTCCGGCCATGTTTGGGCCAGTAAGCAGGACAACACGTGACCCGTTTTCGGCTTCCAAACGCGTATCGTTCGGAATAAAGACATCGCCATCCAGCGCGAACTCGACGACGGGATGACGCCCACCAGTGATCTCTAAGCCGTAACCATGCTCTAACACAGGCCGCGTATAGCCTTGATGCGCCGCGACCTCCGCCAGACTAAGCAACACATCAACACGCGCCATCGACGTGGCCGTCGTCATCAACTGCTCATAAAATACGCTCAGTTGACGCAACAGATCGGTGTAGATGCTGCGCTCCATATCCTCTATACGCTCTTCCGCGCTAAGTATACGTGCCTCGTGCTCTTTTAAATCGGGCGTGAGAAAGCGTTCAGCATTGACCAGTGTCTGCTTGTGAATATAATCAGGCGGCACAAGCTTTACATTCGGGCGCGTGACTTCAATGTAATAGCCAAAGACCTTGTTGAAGCTGACTTTAAGCGACTTGATACCCGTACGTTCGCGTTCGCGCGCCTCTAGCGACACCATCCAGCGTCGCGAGTCACGAATCGAGGCAAACAGTTCATCTAGTTCAGCATGAAATCCTGTCCGAATCAAACGTTTCTCGTCGTCGTCCTCATCGCTATTGGCAGGATTAACCAACGCACGTGCGATAAGATCGGCTACATCGGGACAAGAATCCAGTTCACTGGCAA
>CAXTUE010000143.1:0-1374 GCA_964247355.1 uncultured Ktedonobacteraceae bacterium
CGGAAAGACCACTCTAGCGAAAGAAATGGTGAAACAGCTTGGCGTAAAGCGAGTTTCCATAGACGAAATCAATGGCGAACGCGGTGTGTGGAACGATGAAACAGGAATGTCATCAGAAGAGTGGACCAAAACTTACGAAGAAGCTTATAGGCGTATTGCTGTGTTCCTCAATCAAGGTGAAAGCGTTGTCGATGAGTCAGCAAATTTCACAAAAGAGCAACGAGACAGTCTACGTGCAATAGCGGAGACCTGTAACGCTCAAACTCATGCTATTTTTGTTGATGTGCCGTTAGCTGAGGTACGACGCCGTTGGCAAGAGAATAGACAAACGTTAGAGCGTAACGATGTGCGCGACGATGACTTTGCTCATGTTGTCGAACGCTTTGAACCTCCCTCTGCAAATGAAATTGCTTTACGTTATAATGGCATGGTATCAGCAGAAGTATGGGTACGCTTAACGCTCTTAGAGGATAGTTGAAGTACGCTAAAATTGAAGAGTACTGCTACAATAGGAAAGGAGCTAATATAATATAGCAAGGAACGTGTAATTGATGAATACGAAAGAAATTTTGCGAGCTGTTAATCATAGAGAGTATCCGATTGCAACGGGGCCGTGGGTGATGAGTCAGGTGTGGCTTGAATTGCTGTTTGCGCATTGGCCTGTGAAGCCTGATGTATTGCGGTCACTCATCCCTCCGGTGTTTGAGATAGATACGTTTGAGCGCG
The DNA here is from genome assembly GCA_964247355.1 of uncultured Ktedonobacteraceae bacterium. Taxonomy (GTDB): domain Bacteria; phylum Chloroflexota; class Ktedonobacteria; order Ktedonobacterales; family Ktedonobacteraceae; genus JBBQVS01. The sequence continues at coordinate 727 of CAXTUE010000143.1, forward strand.
AGGCATGGGTTGGAGTTGTGCCTTTTCGGATGCGCAATGTGCATCCGCGAGGTCTGCCCTCGGTCCAGGGTATATCGCATTTTCCAGAGTTGAATGTGCGGACGTATGTAACTGTCGATGGGAAGCCAGGCGTATACTTTTTTAGCCTGGATGCTAGCAATCCTCTCGCGGTAGCTATCGCACGGTCAGTATTTCATTTACCGTACTTCAATGCACATATGAGGTGTGAGCAAAAGGGCGACACAATTTTTTACACAAGTCATCGCACTCACCGCAACGCACCCTCCGCAGACTACGTTGCTCACTATCGCCCAATTGCCCCCATTGAATACGCTCCACAAAAGACGCTCGCGCACTGGCTGACAGAGCGATATAGCTTATATACAACATTTCGTAATGCCCTCTATCGCGGCGAGATTCATCACGCACAGTGGCCGTTGCAGCCAGCAGAACTTGAAGTCATGCAGGATACGATGGCTCTTTCGCATGGTATACAACTTCCTGATACAGCACCATTGCTTCATTACTCACAAAGGCAGGAAGTACTTATCTGGCCGCTTCAGCGTATTATATAGTACACTTGTCACAAAATATGCATTCGAGATACATCAATACAGAAAAAAGTTACTTTAGAGAAGAGATACGCTA
>CAXTUE010000143.1:1384-9787 GCA_964247355.1 uncultured Ktedonobacteraceae bacterium
GCATTATACGTCATGATATAAAAAGCTACTTCAAGAGAAGAGACACACTATGCAACTAATGACAAAGCGTCTTCTATTGCGCGAATTTGAAGAGAACGACTGGCAGACGGTCTTAAATTACCAACGCGATCCGCTTTACTTGCGCTACAATCCCTGGTCGTACCGCTCACCGGAGGATGTACGCGGGTTTGTGCATAGATTCATTGTGTGGAGCCGAGAGCAACCGCGCTCCCGATTTCAGTTCGCGATTACATTGCGCTCTGACGGCACATTGATTGGCAATGGTGGTATACGTATGAAGTATGCCAACTCATGGGAGGCTGATCTTGGCTACGAGTTGGATAGCCGCTACTGGAGCAATGGCTACGCAACCGAAGCCGCAACCGCACTCCTCACGCTTGGCTTCAAAGACTTGCACCTGCACCGTATCTGGGCGCATTGCATCTCCGAAAACACAGCATCCGCGCATGTACTGGAGAAAATCGGTATGCGCCTCGAAGGACATCTACGCGAAAACGAATGGATGAAGAACCGTTGGTGGGACACGCTGCAATATGCCATTCTCGACCATGAATGGCAGGAGAGAAGATAAGCTTCTTCTAAACGAGTCCAGGGAAAAAGTCTTTTTTAATCTGGCTATGCTCTACACCCATGTTTTTGAGCACACTTTCGTATGCATCAACCATGTTTGGCGGACCAGATAGGTAGAACATACGCTCTTTATAGTCTGGAACCGCTTGCATAAGCATACGCTCGTCTAATCTGCCCACAAAGCCGGGCCAGTTGCGCGGAATAGCCGTCTTGTCGGTCAGCGTATAGAATATCTTCACGCCCAGTTTTGTGTAGGCCGCGCTCAAAACATCGCCGTACACAATTTCGTCGGCGGTTCTATTCGTATAGAACAGTACAATATTTCGCCTCTGCTGCTTGTCAAGCAAGTATTTTAACATGCTTCTAAACGGTGTGATGCCGATACCACCAGCGATAAAAACGAGCTTCTGATGAGGGTCAGAAGGCAGCGTAAAGTCGCCAGCAATCTGAGCCGCAACAATTTCGCTTTTATTATCTATCCTATACATTGCGTGTTTATAGCTACTGCCCTCTTCGTAAAAGCGCACACCGATGTGAACATCATTCTCAGTAGGCGATGAGGCCAATGTAAAGTAGCGTCGATTGCCCCGGCTATCAGGGTGATCGTGTGCCAGTGTAAACTCCATATACTGCCCTGGGAGGAAGGCCAATTTTTGCGAGGGCTTGAACACAAAATCGAGGATGTACGGCGACATCTGAATTTTTTTGCGTAACCTGAGCAGAACTTTCTGCTTTGGACTCACGATATACGAAAAAATGTTCCCCACTACCAGAGCTATTTCCGGCGTGGAATAGAGCGCGCCAACATGTACCTGGGGTAAGAAGAGAACACCCGTCAGAATGGCATAGAAGCATCGCAAAAGTTTGGTTGGTGGAGCCGTAAGTGGCTCGGTCAGCATAATAAACGCGAAGAAAAAGAGCGGCGACTGCACAGCGACGGCCTGAAGTTCGCTGAGCGGTGATTGTCTTTGTACAATTGCAAGGAGACCAGTACAGGCGAGCACTGTTCCACAGAAGTACCAGACCATATCCTCCTGTCGTATTTTGCGGGCGATCAGGAAGCCGCCAACCAGCACTGCTGGTAACATGCTAGCAGTCCCAACCCACCAGCTTGCCGATTGATTAACGGCGAAGAGCGTAATCACGACCGCAATAGCTGCCGGATTGAAGAGATGTTTTTTGTTTAGCGCGAGAATATATTTGGACGCCATCGCCAGAATAGCGGCCCAGCCGAGAAATCCAAACGCTGTAAGCGACTGCGATGGCGTTATGATGAGGGCCAGGATGAGCGCGGTAATCGGCCCCGACTCAATGTTTGTTGGAACTTTAAATGTGTAGGCAAAAACAGCATTGGTTGCCCAGCACATAAGCACCAGGAACAGCGTTGAACCAATAAGCCAGAGTGGAGAGAAAGGCAGTAGCTTAAAGTATGCAAGAATGGCCGCTATGCCGATAAAGGCCACAAGTACATAGAGTACAAGGCGGTACATTGTTACACGATTCAGGAAGTAATCTATGGGTGCCATCATAATGAGAGTACGTACCTTTCAAATCCACTGGTGAATGTTGCTCTTGCCGAAGTATCGATCATATAGCCCTCAAAACCATCTAATGCCTCTATAAACTGTATACCTCGTTGCCCCATCGCGAATGCTGCCGTCGCGAAACGGTCTGCCTCGTAGATGTTTGGGCCGATCACACTGATACTCACAATATCTGTAATGGGTGTGTCCTGTTCATATGGGTTATAGATGTGTTGTCCGCGAATAGCAGTGCCGGATGTCGCGATACCTCTCTCCGCTAACGTAAGAACCTTCACATTCTCATAGCGGTTGAACGGGTTGCGAATACCTACGCGCCACGGCTTGCCGTTTTTGTTGCCAACAACCTGTACATATCCACCCGCATCGATATAAAAATTGCGAAACCCTTGCTTTTTGAGTAAATTCGAGGCGTTGTAAATGGCCCAGCCTTTGACAATGCCCGATGGATCATACATTTCATTCCGTCGAATATCGAAGTAGCCATCTGTGTCTTTTTTTGTTTGTGTACTTAATGTCAGGATTGTCTGTACATCTGCACTTGCGTGTGTAATAGAAAGTTCTCCATTGTTTATTCTTGAAATCTCACTTGTGGCCTTGTATGTGCTAAAGGTCTCGTCCACGGAGACAAAGTAGGCAAACACATTGTCCAGATCATCTCCGGTTGCATGTGCATCTTCTATCTCGATTGTAATAGGCATACCCATAAGCAAGCGTGTCTGTTTCATAATTATGCTTTTGCCTGTGCGAGCGCGTCGGAAAGTGATTGTATAAACGCGTCGCTACTATCGGTTGCGCCAGAAACAACGTCTACTTGCGCGCTTTGCGCTTGAATCGCCTCTTGCGTCAATTGTGGGTCGGCATAATTATTGATCTGGATGGAACGATTGCGATCATTAGGGTACTGTACGAACTGCACATCCGTTATTTTGCCGTTCTGGATGATGGCTTTGACTTGTATGTTCCCCCAATGTGCATCCGCCACACTACCTGTATAGGAACCATTTTTATAGAGACCACCAGACGTTGAACTTGTAGGAGTGGAAGACGGAGTTGTCCCCGAAGTAGGAGGTGGTGTTGTTATCACCGGGGAAGAACTTCCAGTTGACGAACTCGATTTCGTCGAGTTCGTGGGTACAAGCGCAGCACTGCTAGAATGGTAAAGAAAGCTGTAGAGAACAAAGGCACCTATAATGGAAACCGCAACAATAAATTTCTTCATTGCTATTTTAACTCTTTTCAGGATATATCTATGTGTAACTGCTGCTATGGGAACATTGAACACAACCAAGGTCTTCAACCTGTAGTTATGATAGCTTAAAGATGTAAAAAAAAGAGGTTGAAAGTCACAAATAAATTGTAAAGTCTTGCATTACACTATAGTTGCGCTTTTTCAGGCAAAGCATAAATGACGAGATCATGGAATTTTGCAGTGACGCCGTTAGAGGTAGGGCCGTTCGCAACGAAAAGGGCTATTTGACCATGTGTATAGCTTGTTTCTGTCAATGAGTGGATAGTTTTGCCGTTGATTTGCACAACCATAGTAGGACCATGCATAGAAACGGCTAAGAGGTTCTTTTGCCCTGATGGTTTGAGAAGCGATGTAGCAGATGGACGTACAAGATATTTCTGCTCTAATGTGTTGTTTTCATCAAGTGCCTCTTTGCTAATAGCATAAGAGTTGTTGGCAAAGATGTCGATGCGATAATCATGATCGAGGTTACTGTCGCCACGTAGATAGAGTCCAACACTATCGTTTTTGTCTCCCTGTACAAGCGTGAAGGTCGTGGTAAGTGAGAAATTTGTGAATACTGTACGCGTCGGAATACTTTCCACAAGCACATTATGTGTGGTGTTCGACAATGTTAGTGAGCCATCTTGAAGCGTACGCGTATAGCCAGCTTCGTTTACGACAGACCACCCCTTACTATTATTTATAAAGTCATCTGAAAAGAGCGGCTGTACTGTACCAGTAGCTGTTGGCAACTGGGTAGGAGTACTTGTCTTTTGGAGAGGAGGCAAAGTATGCACTTTCCCATTTGCCAATCTTAGAGTGAGCAAAACTCCTCCTGCAAGAAGGAAAAGCAAGACAATACTGTACAAAAGGACGCGTTGCGTACGCTTTTTGTTTTCTTTTAAGTTCATGAAGCTTCTAATTTGGAAGATGTTCAGGTGCGTCATAGACTGCAATCGTATCGAACGTAGCGGTCACGCCAGTAGACGAGTCGCCATTTTCGACGAAGAGCAGAATTTTCCCACTTGAAAATGTGCTATCTTGTACCGATTTTACTATGGTATCATTCACAAGTAAGATGATAGTATCAGCTTTCATAATCACTTTCACATCATTCATCTGACCTTCGGCGTGAAGTGCTGCGGAATGTTGCGATGCGGCAAGGTAGGTGATGTGAGTCTTCTGTGTAGCGTCAACAGTAGCTTTAACGATATCGAAGCTATTATCTCCATAAATATCAATATAGTACCCCTGACTGCCATTCGCACGAAAATACAGGCCAACACTATCATTCTCATCGCCCTCTAAAAGTGTGACGGTGGCAGAAACCGCAACATCATCGTAGTCATCTTTCGACGGAAGTGGTTCAAGCAGGAGTTTATGATTTGCGTTTGTCAACGTAAGTTTTCCACTACCAATTGTACTTCCAGACTTTCCCTCAATTCCAACATCCCAGTTCTGACTATTATCAGAAAAGTTATCAGAAAAAAGCACCGATGCAGTTGGGCTTGGAGTGGGGTGAGGCATGTTGAGGACTCCTCTACCCGGTGGTGCTGGCGATTTTACTACTCCTTGCTGGTGAGAAAAGAAAAGCATACCGCTAAAGAAAAGGCTTAGTACAAGCAAGCATACGAATAACAAGATTTTTTCTTTGCCTGGTACAATCACACTATATGTGCTCCTGTTTCTCTTGAATGTGCTCTGGTAAGAGCAAGCCCTGAGTGATGAGTTGGCTATAGAGAGCAATAACCTGTTGCGTTGTGAGTCTGCCACCGGGACGAAACCACGTTGCAACTTCTGTACACATTGCTATGATAGCATATGAGGCGACCTTGCTATCGCTTTGTCGAAATATGCCTCGCAACATCCCATGATGTAAGATGTCTTGTAGAAGTCTCTCATATTGATCACGTAGGGCAAGAATAGAAAGCCGATTTTCGCTTTCGAGTGCTCGAATTTCTGTGTCGATAATGAAAAATTCAGCTTTGTGCGCGGTATGTAAACGGATATGGTTGGCAATTGCCTCTTGCAAACACTCGAGTGGGTCCTGGTACTCCTGGATGATATGCTCCAGTTGTGTATTCAGACGCTTCATGTATACTTCCATGATCTCAACCAGTAAGGATTGCTTATTGGGATAATGATGATAAATACTTGCCGCCTGTATACCTGCTACCCGTGCAATATCGCGGAGCGGCGCGGCATGATAGCCGTATTCCGCGAATAACTGCACGGCAGCCTCAAGAATGCTTTCTCGCATTGGTCTGCTCTCTGTCCACATACACATTTTCCTCTTTTTCCATTGCTAGGGTATGCTACTCATTGTACCAGAACATGGAATGAATGAATACATGCCTGACCAGGAAGCAATACTTCACACAAGCCACCGGTTCATTAGAAAGATGAGGCTCAGTGTTGCGAGCAAGGTAGGGAAGATAATCAGAAGTGCTGAATGCAAGCGTGGATGTCGTACTCCCAGTAGTGCGAGTGTGATAAACGCTGGAAACATCTCTAAAACAAAGCGCTGGTTAGAAAGTAAAATGTCTGGTTTGTCCATAGCAGGGTCTAGCAAAATATACAGCAAAAGTATGGAAGGCCAAAGATTAAAGCTGACAGGTAGTTTTCGCCATCCTAGAATGAGAAGCAACATAAAGCCGAGTGTTGCGCTTAAGTCAAGCAGCAGATGGGCTTGACTTGCAGAACCAAACGGTTGTGCGAACAAAAGGGCCGTAACAGCTTGCCGGAGACCTACCCATGGCCATTGAAGATGACGGCCATACGCATCTTGCACTGTAACAAAGGCTAGAGGATTCCTCACCATTATCCAGCAATAAATGCTATACGTAAGTGTTCCGATGGGCACAAGAGCAACGGCGCAAAGTTTACTTATGAGTGATAATGGTGTTACTTGTATAGATTTTCGTGCTTGCCATAGCTCATAGAGGAGAGGTAAGACAAGTAATATGCCAGCCGAGCGAGTCAATGCCGCAAGAAATCCTATGACACCTGCTAACCACCACTTTTCTCTTCGTATAGCCATAAAACTACATAGCACGAGCAAGAGAAATAGAGATTCATTGTAAACTGCAAAAAAGTAGAATGATGTCGGGAAGATACAGAGATACAGCACTGACCTACGCGCCACTCTTTCTCCTGCGATATCTTGTGCTAGCCAATACAGGAGAAATAACGCGCCAAGCAACGCTCCATTACTTAGTACTGTACCAACCAGAAGATAACTCCAACTGCCTAAGATGTGACTAACACCTGAGATAAGTAAAGGAAAGAGAGGGAAAAACGCGAGATCATTCTGTGTTTGATAACCATATTGCGCAATACGTATGTAGTTGATGGCATCCCAACGATTCCATGAGTTGAGAAGCTCAACTATATTTACTGGAGTAGTGGAGTACTTTGGTGCCGTGAGAAGTATATATCCAACATAGGTGACTACAACAAGGACAAGACGAGTCGCGAGAAAAAGTAATACGATATTATGTGCGTAAGGCTGTTGCTTGGGTTGTATCTTTTCGTTGTTATACTGGTCTTGCTCTTCACTCTTGTATCTAACCTGAGATTTCATGGACGCCATGCAAATTTCTCTATTTCATATTATTCTTATAGTCATAGACTATCCCTACATTTGTGGAAGTCTCCAATTCCTAACGAGTAGTTTTCATGTTCTGTCACACTTTCCAGAGTAGGGATTATATAATAAGAATCGTATAGAGTTACACGAAGTCAACATTCTTTTGGAGAGAACGATGGTAGATAATCTCATTGTACATGCTGAGTCACGGATGATAGACCTTCCAGCAGGCCGCTTTCACTATGTAAGTTGGGGAGCAGAACGAGTAGACCTTCCAAGCGTTGTACTACTTCACGGTATTACAAGTTCGGTGCAAAGCTGGGTACGTGTAGGTCCAGTACTCACACAACATTATCGAGTATACGCACTTGATCAAAGAGGACACGGTAAGAGTATCAAACTCACAAGTGGTGCGTATAGCTTGCGTCACTCGGCTGATGATGCCCTTGCATTCATTGAGGCACTACATCTCGAACGACCTGTGTTGATTGGACACTCATGGGGAGGTGCTACCGCTATCATATTAGCAAGTGGAGCTTATTCTGATCGACCAGTACCAGCATTCGCGCGAGTTGTGCTTGAAGACCCAGCCCACACCTTTGGACATGGCAATCCAGAAGAACGTGCTGCTATGTATACAAAAGATATTGGTCGTCCTGCTGATGAACTACGTTCCGAAATTACTGCTAGTAGTCCTGGTTGGACTGAGGCCGATATTGAGGGTAAGATTGAGGCACTACAGGACGTGACACGCGAAGCTGTTGTAAGCGTCTTTGCTGATGCTGAACAGACAGAAGAGCTACTTCCTCTTCTCGCTAAAATTGCCGCACCAACGCTTTTGATGCGGGCTGATTCAGAACTTGGTACAACATTGGACAATGCTGCATGGGAACGCGCAAAACAGTACTTGCCTGAACATAGTCGCGCAGTGCAAATAAATGGTGCGACCCATAACATTCATCGCAGTACATTCGATGCATTTATGAATGTGGTAGAGGCATTTCTTCTGCAATAATACAACTATAAGATACAAGCCAGTTATAACTGGCTTGTATCTTATAGTCATTCACTACTAATTAGGAAGATAACACCAAGCCCTTACGACAAGAAGGAAACTTTCACAGTTAGCCCACTTTGGCACAATTTATATGCTTCATTGACACAGTTGTAGGGAAGTCCTTATACTATCTCAGCATCTTACAATAGTTATAAATAGAACGTCAGGAAGTAGGGGAGACGCGCGATGTCTTTTACAAACGATGAACTTCAGTCTTTCAATACCATTTTAGAGCAGAAGCTGAGTCAACAGAGACGCGAACTAGAGCGTAGTTTCGACTCACGGCTACAAGTTTTTAAACGCGAAATAGAACAACGTCTAGCTTACACTCAGAGAGAGCTTGTACGTGTTCTCTCGCAACATCTCTTCGAGCAGTATAGACAAATCAAAG
>CAXTUE010000144.1:0-9481 GCA_964247355.1 uncultured Ktedonobacteraceae bacterium
TTTCAGGGCGAGACGGCGGTCGACATCGTTATCAAACATATGAACGACAAGGTGCCATCTATCTGCCGCATCCGACACGATCTACCAATGGAGATGGATCAGTTTATGCAGAAGGCACTGGCGAAAGTGCCCTCGGATCGCTATGCAACACCGCGCGAGTTCATAGCAGCCCTGGAGCAGGTACATGAGCGTGTGCTGGCAATGCCAACAGACAAACGCCTTGCACAACAAGCCGTCGCTTCAGTGTATGAACAGCACGGAGGCGTGGGTAACAACGGCGAGAACGCATATGCACTCAAGCCGCTTCCACAAAAAGAGGCGCGCATCGTAGTGCTCTCAAATGGTCAAACCATAGCATTAAAAGGAGAACTGATGGTCGTGGGACGGCAGGACCCGACTCTTGGTATCTTCCCTGAAATAACATTATCGGACAAGACAGTCGGAAGACGACATGCCTACCTGCGTAACCAGCAGGGCACATTCACCGTCGAAGACTTGAACGCTTTAAATAAAACGCGCTTGAATGGAGTCATCTTGACACCGCACGAAGAACGTACACTCAAAGACGGTGATGTTCTGCGCTTTGGCAGTGTTGAGGTACGTTTTGAAATGCGATAAGTGGAGTGTGAACAAGCACCGCTCAGGTTTTCTTTTCGTATGTCCTGATATGCACGCACATGTTCCGACACGTACTGCGTCGCAATTGTAGGGGTACTGCAGTCCAGTACCCGTGGGCGGTAGAAAATTCTACCGCCTCTACGAGCAGAGGGGTAATTATTATGTTTGAACAACTTACGCTCTTGGTTGTCGCGATTGCTGGACTTCCAGTTTCAGGCACAGTCATTGCGGTCGCAGGTATCGTTCTGGCATTGGTTGTTGCTATCGGCGGCTTCCTAGTGTACCGCAGCGGTGGCAAGAAGGGCACAAAGGCCGTAACAGGTACAGGAAACAACGAGTGGCAACGCCAGCCGCAGCAACAAGGTAGTGGAGTCGGCGGCTGGAACCCACAGGGTCCTGGCAATGATGCTCAACAGCCTCAATGGGCACAACAGGCACAAAATCAGCAGCCAGGCTGGGGCGCACCACAAAATGCACCAATGCAACAGCAAGGCTGGGGCGCACCACAAAACGCTCCCATGCAACAGCAAGGCGCGAACTCTTGGAATGGACAGAACAATGGCGCGCAGGGACCCAACACGCCATGGAACGAGGGACAAGGCAACATGCAACAACAGCAGGCATGGAGCGGTGGAGCACAAAACGGAGCCAGCCAATGGGCTGCTTCCGGCAATCCAGGAACACAGCCTGCTTCCGTAAATCAGTGGGACACTGCGCAACCTGCTCCCGTCACTCAGGAACCGTGGGGCCAGCCAGCGCAACAGCAATGGGGCGGGCAGGTCAATGGGCAGCCTCAACAAGCACCTGCTGCTCTTGGCGGTGGACTGAGTTCTGGCCCTTCCTGGAATTCACAGGGCATTGGACAGAACGCTCAGGGTGCGCCGACGGCTGATGCATGGGGCGCGCCACAACAACAAATGGCGCAAAATGGCAATAATCCGGCTAGTTTCGCTAATCTCGGCAGTGTACCGGCACCCGCACCCGCACCTGTATGGCAGCAGCAGCAAGGCGGCTTCGCACAAAGCGGCCCCGCTATGCAGCAAAATGTAGATGCCCCGTTTGGCAGTGCCAACAATGGCTTTAGTGCTGGCGATGGCGACAGGACCATTATGCGTCCAACGGGTGGACTCGGACTTGTGCGCGTCGAAGAAGGCAAAGAGCCTGGACGCGAATATAAGATTGTCAAGGAATCGCTCAGCATTGGACGTAGCCGTGAAAGCGATATCTTCCTGGAAGACCTCGCAGTTTCACGCCTCCACGCCTCCGTCGTCAATCTGGGCAATGGACAATATGCCCTTAAGGACGAAGGGAGCGCGAACGGTACAAAGGTCAATGGGCAACTGGTGAACAAATATCAAACCTGGCCTCTGCAAGAAGGCGACCGCATTCAACTCGGCCAGACGGTGCTCGTGTTCGCTCGTGGCTAAGATTATATACATTGAAAACTACTGTGAGCATCTAACGGACGCTCACAGTATGGACCAGATGTGCAAATACACACAGATGCTCAGATACATATGGGTGCTCCGATGCACACGGATGCGCAAATACACAAGGATGCTCAGATACATATGGATGCAGACGGACGCCCACAAGGGGCTACCCTACTATACATAGGGCTATGTATAGTAGGGTAGTCCCCTTGTGGGCGTCCGTCTTTTGCTTGGGGGCGTCCGTCTTTGCTACATCTTGTGGGCGTCCATCTTTGCTACATCTTGGAGGCGTCTGTCTACATTCTTAATGAAATATCATGCAACGAGACGACTTACTAGGAACACTGCTCGGCAACTATCGCATCCTTGCCCCCCTCGGTCAAGGCGGCATGGCACGCGTCTACCGGGCATATCAGGAAAATCTTGATCGCGAGGTCGCGGTCAAAGTGCTTCCTCCGTGGTATGCAGCCGACCGCAACTTCGTTGAGCGTTTCGCTCTTGAAGCAAAGCTTGTCGCGCGCCTCTCTCATCCCAATATCGTGACAGTTCATGATGCAAGCGAGCAGAACAACCATCTCTATATCGTGATGCAACTCGTGGATGGTGGCACACTCAAACACCGACTGGACGCTTTACATGTTCAGGGCTATGTCATGGAAGCAAACGAGGCGGTGCCAATCTTTGTACAACTCGCGAGTGCATTAAACTACGCTCACGAACAGGGAGTAGTGCATCGCGATATCAAGCCCGTGAACGTGCTCATGGATCGCTCTGGCCGCCCGATTCTTTCAGATTTTGGCATCGCAAAGGTTCTAGCCAGTACAAAGAACGGTCTGACTCGTCCAGGCGCGGGTGTGGGGACACCCGAATATATGTCACCGGAACAATGTCTTGGCGGTCCCGTCGATGGGCGAGCAGATATTTACGCACTCGGCGCAATGCTTTTTGAAGCCTTAACTGGCCAGACACCTTTTCTCGGCGATAATTATCCCGTGCTCGCCCATAGCCACATCTATGCAGCACCGCCGCGCCCTTCACAGCTTAATCCCAAAATCAGTCCGGTGCTGGAGCACGTCATCTTGACCGCGCTCATGAAGAATCCCGCCCAGCGCTATCAGTACGCCAACGATATGGCGGATGCTCTCGAAATGGCACAGCCACGACTCTCTACAGGACATTATGCAATTGTACACCCACAACAGCCTTTAACACCGTCACCTTCCAGGGACACATCGTTATCCGACTATGATACAACACCACAATCTGGTCACACGTTGCCCAACCTGCCAGAAATGTATATATGTGGCAATTGTCACCAGTTCAACAAGCGGCAGATGCGGTTCTGTACAAAATGTGGCTTTCCATTAAATCAGTGTCCTACATGTGGCGGACAAAATCCGGCAAATAATCGTTTTTGCACAAGATGTGGCAGTGCCTTGCAACGAGTACCGGGCTAAGAAACAAATTCATCCCTACTGGCCGCCAGGAGACGAGCTAGCGTTTTCCTCTGATCGTCCATACGCTTTCGCTGACGCAGCAGGCGTTGCTCCACAGTCAACGAGAGGAGCAACTGAACACGTTCCACCACTTTCATCGGCTGCATGGGCTTTGTGATGTATTCGACTGCCCCCTCCTCAAAACCACGCATTTGTTCGCTGAAATGCACACGCGCCGTCAGAATAATGACAGGCAATAGAGGCTGCCTGTACGTGTTGTGCAGCCAATCCAGAACTTCCCATCCCGACTTCTCGCGCATCATGAGGTCTAAAATGAGCAAGTCGGGTTTATAATCTGGAATGCGCTCAATCGCTTCTTCGCCACTCGCGACATCGAGAACAGTGTAACCAGAGTGGCGTAAGAAAAAGCACAACACCTGGCGAATGTCCGCCTCATCCTCAACAACAAGAATTTTATATGTATTTTCAGCTGCTTGCATAGCATAACCTTATGACAAAACCGCTTTATCGTAGCGTTATATAGCCGACCGGCTACGACGCTTCAAGGGGAAACAAACCTCAGCAATAGTTCGTTCTACGGGCACATGCTCCTCCGGTGAAGATACCGCTAAACGCTCACGTCGCAATGAAAATTCTCCGTCAAGATCGCCGATCAGATGCTTGATAAGCGACAACCCTAGCCCCTCAAAATTATTCGCTTCGGTGTTTTCTTCGAGTGGTAACGCGAAGGACGGACCACTGCCTGTATCAATGACTTGCACAATCACTATCCCATCTTCCTCTCGCCCTGTGATCGTGATGGTACCCTCGCTTTGATCTGCCATACCATGTTTGAGCGCGTTAGACACCATCTCGTTCAGCACCAACGCTAAAATAGTGACGGCCCGCGACGGAATCACAATGGCACTCGGCTCGACCTCGAACACTATATGCTTATCCGGTGGGCGCAAGTTTGCGTTTGCAACCCCAACTATTTTGCGCGCAATATCGTCGATACGCGCTTCACTCACATCCTCGTGCGCTAAAAGATCATGCGTAGCAGCAAGTCCTTGCACACGGTTGACACTTTCCGCGAGCGTGTTGCTCACCTCGACCGATTTCGAGCGTCTCCGTTGAAGTGAGAGAATACCGCCAACGGTGGCAAGGTTGTTTTTGACACGATGGTGCAATTCACGCAATAAGGCCGATTTCAGCTCAAGCCCACGCCGCGTCTCTTCATACAGGCGAGCATTGTCTATGGCAATGGCGGCTTCATTGGCAAACGTGATCACCAGTTGCATTTGCTCAGGGCTGAGCATATAGCGATGACTGCTATAGATACAGATACATCCAAGAATTTTCTGCTTCACTTGCAGCGGAACACATAGCACCGCATGTATCTCGGCAGAGACAAAGGGATCACTATGCAGAATACAGTGCTCATCCGCATGAAAGCAATCGACGGCCATGCTCGGTCTTCCGGTCTGCACCGTTCGCCCCGCGCAACATTGGCCCAGTTGTATCTGCATACGACGCGCCAGTGCCGCGTTCAAACCATAGTGTGCTAGCACATGCAGTGTCTGTGTATCAGGGTCGAGCGAGAAGATACAGGAGCGTTCTGCACCAGATAGGTGTACAGCTTGCGTTGTGATGATTTGCAGCACTTCATCAAGATTGAGCGTTGAAGCGATAATCGACGAAACGCGGTGTATGGTTGCTAGCTCATGAACCTTACGACGCAACTGCTCGTCCGTCTGCTCATAGAGCCGCCCGTTCTCAATGTTGATCGCGACAATGCCCGCGACCACCTCAACAAAACTCATCTCCTCGCGCGTGAAATCACGACCCCCGGTCGACTGCACACTGATCACACCAATTAAGCGTTCGGAATTGCCAAAGAAGATAATCGGCAGAGCCATGAGGCCGGAATAGTTGTCGCTATACGCATTTGCCTCATGGGCGAAATTGGAGTTCATATGAGCATCATGCTCAAGCAAAGGACGCCCCTTATCAGCAACCCACCCGCTATAACCTTCTCCAAGACGCAGCGTGAAATGCATTCCTCCAAGCGGTCTCGGTCCATTGGTAGCGCGCAACGTCAAAACACGCTGTAGATCGTCGTAAAAGAAGATAGAGCACAGTTCGACATGCAGTTCTTCCGCAACCACCTGCGCCGTTACTTCCAGCGTCTGGTCAAGGTCCATTGCAGAATTGCTAAAGCCGTTGATACGTTGCAAGGCCAACAGGCGATACTCTAGCTGCTGCGAGACTTGTACCCGCTCTACAGAGAAACGATTAAATACACTTTGATAGCCAGTTGCGAGGGCAAGCGTACTCTCTGATTGGAGTGCATAGAGACGTTTTGTAGCCTCCATGAGCAGCGAAGCATTGTCAGCAAGAATTTCCTGTAACTCGTTCGCCAGCGCGTCAACATAGCGTTGTAGGGCACTTAAACGGTTATCGAGCTTGCCACCTTGCTCTGCCAGCCAACGACCTGACTGCTCAAGACGCGTTGCTAGCTGGGAACCGCTCGACGGCTCATCGCTCACTAAGGCATTGAGGAGCAGGAATGCATCACTTCCCTCTTCCGGTCCATAGCTTGTGCCAGAGGCGTGCTGAAGACGTACTCGTAGACGGTCAATATGCTGCGACAGCATCCGCTCTACATTGGTGCTCTGCGTCACTTGCTACCTCCTCTTCCACTACAGCATGGTTCCATTACCACACATGTTTCTATTTTCGTATTGTAAGTGTGCAACTGTATAGTGTCAAGTAGCAAAAAGCCTGCCAGAAATTCGCGCATAACAGGACGAATTTCCTACGTAGACGCCATTCCTTTACCTCTGCATAGATCACTCGTCGTAATGAGCAGAGAAACAATAAATTTCAAGTAACGCACAGGGAGATGTCTTGACCATGAGATGCTTACGTTGTGATATGCCACTTTCACCAACAAAAACAAGTTGTCCGCGCTGTGGCACTGCAACTGTAGCTGGCGATGACAAAGGCGCACTATCACCTGCGTTCGCGCATACTCCGTTTGGACAAAAGCAACAACACAATTCCGGTTTCACAGGGACAGCAGTCGAGGTTGAACCGGCAAACTATAGCTGGGGTTCTCTAACCAGGAATTTGCAGGAAACGCCACTTGCCACAACACCCGTTCCTCCACAGACACCTTTTCCAGGGCAACGCGAGGAAGTCTCAGGGTCTACACATACACAAGACGCGCCAGCCCTTGTGTCTCAGCCTAAAGCAAGGTGGAGTTCAGCAAACATTGGGTTTGGTCTCGCCGGTCTCTGTACTACCGTAGCATGTCTCCTGCTGCTCTTCGTCTACGGCATCGCACAAACTCTGCCCTCGACAAGCAACCGTCCATCGACTCGCAGCGCAAGCAATACAACGGCGATGGCACAACACACGCCGGAAAGGGTTCTGAGTCCAACAGCTATTGCTCCAACAGCGTCATCTATGCCAACATATCCAGGGCAACAGTATATCGCGCATGCCCAGACAGCGGCGGCCATTAATTTCTCAACTGAACAAGCGACACTTCCGGCCAGTACGTTTAGAGTCGGACAAAAGATATATGTTACATTCAATGTACAACCAAACGGTCATACAGGGGCTGTCTGCCTGCTCTGGTTCATTAACGCAACACAGTTTGCCAGTTATCCCTTTGCCATCAACACAATTACGACTACTCCAGCATACTCGTATGCCGCTACGAATAACGTTGGGACGGGCTACGTCGAGATTTACTGGGAGAACGCTCCTTCCTGCACAGACCCAAACAAAATTCTCGGCAGCCATGTGGATTTTACCGTCACCGCTTAACTGCGTTCTAATTTGGAGAGATACGTTCTTGAAATGTATAACTTGTGGACAGACTCTTTCGCTCCGTATGACACGCTGCTCTACATGTGGAACACCTGCATCCTACACGACTACTTCCTCACCGCAGTCTTCCAGTACTCAAAATGAACAACAGAGCTACGTTCAGTTCTCGCAGAGTAACTCGGCTCCACAAGTACACTCTACAACGTATCCTCCTATACAGCAGGAATATTCAGCAAACTTCGGGTTGTTACAAGGGCATGCTCTCTCATCCTCACCAGCATATCTACATAGTCCGGTAGACATAGCTTCAATGAAGAGACGCTACAAACGGAATTTCTTCTTGTTAGCAATCGTTGTATGCGTACTTCTCCTCTTTGCCATTGGTAGCTATAAGCTTGTCCGAGTCGCAAGTGCAACAAACATCACGAAACAGGCAAATACACCATCCAATAACGCTATCGTTCCTACTGCATCTCTCATTCTCAAGCATGCGCAAACAAGTAGTGATATTGATACTACACTTGCACCAACACGACTCACTAAAACCTTCATGGCGAATCAGAAGATATATGTGACCTTCACTATTACATCGGGTACACAAGACGGCTCTATCGAAGCCAAATGGTATACCAATGCACAACTGGTCGCCACTTCCGTGTTACAGCACAAGCATGAGAACACTCAGGGCGTATTTTCAAACATCTATATTACCGCCACTCCCGACGGAGCGGTAGAACTCTACTGGTGTACACAGCCTGATTGCAAAGATGCACAACTCGCGCAAGTTGTGCATTTTGTTGTTCACCCGATTGATACGGCCCACTTACAGGTGTATCGAGACAAAAAATATGCACTTTACAGGGGCGTCTGCTAGCTTTTAAAGTAGTTTTTTTCAATAGAGCTACTCAACTGCTAGATACCTCAATACTATTGACATAAAATATTAACAGCAGCCAGAATTTGTGCTATAGTATTTGTTGTCTATTAGAACAAGCTACCTACTCGCACTTATTAGGAGGATTATCTTGCACTGTACAAATTGTGGTGCGGCTCTGCAGCCAGGAGTGGCTCTGTGTCAAAATTGTGGAGCACCTGTGTCACAAACCCCTGTAAACCAGAGTTTACCATCGTATGATCCAACAATTGTTGCTCCACCATATAACCCACCGCAAAACGCGCAAACTGCGTACGGTGCAAACATTTATGGTGGGTCCCAGCCAGGCGGAACACAATATGACCCATATGGAAGCACACCAGCGAATCCATACCCGCCTGCGAATCCATATGGGAGCAATGGATATGCTCAACCTGTATCACCCCCACCAAACTATGGGTATCCACAAGCACAACCGCAAGGAGCTTATATTCCACCTGTTCCTGGTGCCTACAATGCAATACCTCCACAGCTTCCAAAGAAGCGCAGTAACGTTGGGCTTATCATTGGCATCGTTGTTGGGGGCTTGCTACTCCTTTGTGTTGGTCTAGGAGTGGTTTTTGCTATCATCGGCAGTCAGGCAAGCAAAACGACGAATTCAAGCACAAAGAGCACAAATTTATCAGCTATTCCATCTGGCAAGAGTGTCGTGTCCTCTGCCGCCGCGATTTTGCACAACCCGCAGACAAGTTCTGATGTCGATAAAGATTACAACCCGAAGAATGTGACCAGCACATTCACAACAAGCCAGTCGGTCTATCTCACCTTTGATATTGACTCAGGAAATAACGATGGCTATGTTCAGGCCAAATGGTACGCCGATGGGCAAATCGTCAGTACAAAGTCATTTACTCATTCACATACCAATAACTTTGGCTTTTTCTCGCGTGGCTATACATCGCCTACCTCAAATGGTGCCGCCGAACTGTACTGGTGTACAAAAGCCGATTGCAGTGATGCTCAACTAGCACAAGTTGTACACTTCACAGTCACGAACGCCAGCCTCGTGCCATCAGGCTCAAACGTTGCACTCCTACACGATGCCCATAGACGGGTCGTATAGGAGAGTGTAGGAAACGGTGACGCTCTTCAAGAATACATAGAGGAACTCGGAGAAGATCATCTCTGATTGTTGAGTATACAGGCAATGAATTGCCTGTGGACCAGGTTCACAACGGGCCCAACACACGGGAGAGTGGGAGGTGCCAGGGGTGGGCGGG
>CAXTUE010000144.1:9491-9736 GCA_964247355.1 uncultured Ktedonobacteraceae bacterium
CACCTGATTTATCGGATATGCCGTTCAGTATTACAATTGCTGAGTAGAACAGATACATCGGTCTCTACTACTTATCGTGAACAACACCTAGCATCTCAGCAAGTTTTTCGCGTTCCTGAGCCTGTAATGGCAACAGGGGCATCCGTGGTATTCCTCCATAGCCAGCAGTGAGTTCAAGTGCCGCCTTCAACCCCGGCACATTGTAGACCGTTGTCACACCATTATTCGCCGGAATGAGTCGCGCT
>CAXTUE010000145.1:0-9570 GCA_964247355.1 uncultured Ktedonobacteraceae bacterium
CAATCATTGTTAGCACTTGGTTCTGGTGGTTGGCTGGGTGTGGGATTGGGCGCAAGTCGTCAAAAGACTGGTTGGCTCCCACTGCCACAGATCGACTCGATCTTCGCGATTTTAGGCGAAGAGCTAGGGTTTATCGGCTGTGCGGTTATTGTTCTCTTGTTTCTGTTTCTCGCGTTTCGCGGCTTCCGGCTAGCGCGACGCACACAAGATATGTATGGCTCTCTGCTTGCGGCAGGTATTACAACATGGTTAGTCCTGCAAGCAATGATCAATATTGGCTCAACAACCGGTTCTATTCCTTATACAGGCGTTCCTTTACCGTTTATTAGCTATGGTGGCTCCTCATTCATCATCGCTATGGCGGCGGTCGGGGTGCTACTGAATATCTCGCGCTATACGCAGGAGCCTGAAACCTCTGCGTTGAAGCGCACAGTGACAATGACGATCAAAAAACAGTCTACACAATCGGTACGATAGTGCGTACCACTATAGGATATATATGCGCGTTCTTATCTCAGGCGGTGGTACCGGAGGGCACGTCTATCCAGCCCTTGCGGTAGCGCAGCAACTACAACAACAGTATAATGCAGAAATTCTCTATCTCGGTAGCGATGATGGTTTAGAGACACGTCTTGTGCCTGCTGCTGGCTTATCTCTAAAGACAATTCAAGCTGGCAAGCTTCAACGCTTCGTCTCGTGGCGTACTGTGAAAGGCGTGGCGCGTGTGCCTGTCGGTATGGCACAGGCTATTGGTATTGTACGCGCCTTTCGGCCCGATGTAGCTTTTACTAGTGGCGGTTATGTCGCGGTACCGGCTGGCCTTGCGGCTCGCTTGAACAATACGCCGTTCTTGATGCACCAACAAGACGTGCCACCAAACCTGTCAAACAAACTACTCGCACCACTCGCAACCCGTATCTCCGTAGCGTTTGCTGATTCGCTACGTTACTTTCCAGCACAAAAGACTGTGCAGTTGGGCAATCCAATACGACAAGCCATTCTGGATGTACGCAATATCTCGTCACAGCAAGCGCGAATAAACTTAGGACTTCAACCGGAAATACCGCTTGTGCTGGTGACGGGTGGCAGTCAGGGTGCGCGCCATCTCAATGCAACCGTCTGCCACGCATTACCCGAATTGCTAAAGTCCTGTCAGGTGCTTCACATTAGCGGCAGTAATCTTTACAACGAGACGCGAGACCTCTCAGAGCAAACTCTAGTCGGTATCGAGAATGAGACGCGCCAACGCTACCGTTTAGAGCCATACATAGACGAGGAGATGCCGTTCGCACTACAAGCCGCAGACCTTGTGTTATGTCGGTCAGGAGCATCAGTGCTGAGTGAACTCGCGGTGTTGGGGAAACCTAGCGTTTTAGTCCCATTGCCACCGGCAATAGGTAGTTCACCGCAAGAGGCGAACGCCTCGATGTTTCAACGCAAACAAGCCTCTGAAGTTATTCTAAATGATTTGTTGAAACCTGAAGTAATGATTGAGCGTATAACATATATACTATCACAGCCTGCTCGCTTAGGAGAGATGGCACAGGCTGCAAGCAAGCTCGCAAAGCCGAACGCAACACAGGAGATTGTGGAAACCATTGCTGCTCTCACAAACAAAACCGTAGTGAAGATGCCTACCGGATACGAGGTTACAAGCATTTGAGCCAGACACAATTACATTTCATGGGTATAGGCGGACAAGGTATCTCGGCTGTCGCGCAAATGGCGTTACAGGCGGGCGAGACCGTCACGGGCTGCGATCAATATATATCTGCTACAACACGATTATTGGAGCAAGCGGGTATTCCTGTAAGTACCGGTCACAGTGCTGAGCACCTTAACAACGTCGATACGCTCGTGATTAGTCCGGCGGTGACTGCGTTAAACGTGCGCAACCCAGAATTGCTGGCGGCGCAGGAGCGCGGTATACGTGTTATTACATGGCAGGAACTGCTTGGCGACCTTTTTAAGGGTAAACTGCTGCTCTCGGTCTGTGGCGTACATGGCAAAGGAACCACAACAGCATTGTTGTCGTTAATGTTAGTCGACGCAGGCTTTGACCCAACATGTGAGATTGGAGCTATCGTTCCGCGCTTTGGTGCGAACTATCGACTTGGCAAGAGCGAGTATGCGGTTAACGAAGCTGATGAATTCAATCACAATTTCTGGCACTATTCGCCGCGCTTAGTTGTCGTGAAGGCTCTGGAGTTCGAGCATCCAGAATTCTTCGCTAACTATGAAGCATTTCTGGATGCTTTTGAGCACTTTGTACGCGGTATGGATATGCAAAGCAACTGGCATGTGCCGCCGACGCTGATCGTCAACAGCGATAGTCCTGGTTGCCTCGACCTGCTAGCACGTCTGCACGATTGGGCTGGACGAATCATAACGTACTCTGTGGAGAGCCTACGAGCAGCCATTAAGCCCTCTACCGCAGAGCAGGCAACCTACGAAGCATATGACGTACGTCTGGACGGTGAAACGAGTTTCAGAGTGAGAAATGATGCTGTTGACTTAGTGGACAATCCAATACATCTACAGTTGCCAGGAGCGCACAATGTCGAAAACGCTTTAGCAGCACTGATTGCGGCGCGTACGGTTGGCGCAGATATCGCGGGACTCGTGAAGACGATAGAGGGCTTTGGCGGTATTCGGCGGCGTTTCGAGATACGGCATCAGGGACTATTGCAAATCAATGGGCGTATGCTCGATGTGATGATTATCGACGACTACGCTCATCATCCAACCGCGATAGCCGCGACGTTGGAGGCAACGCGACGACGTTATCCCAATCATCGTATCGTCGCGGTCTATCAACCGCACATGTATAGTCGCACAAAGACATTTTTTGACCAGTTCTTGACTGCCTTTGACGCGGCGGATGTGGCGCTTATCACTGATATCTTTCCCGCACGTGAGCGAGATACAGGTCTTATTGCCTCACGCGATTTAGTGGGCGCGATGGCCGAGCGACCACATTTTCTGGGGGATGCGAAAGTATTGCCCGGCGGTAGTGTACAGGAAACGGCGCGGCTGGTGCAAACGATATTGGCGTCAGGCGACATTGTATTGATCATGGGAGCGGGAGATATTTACACGTTAACCGAGCAGTTGTTAGCACAAGAAACCGTTAGCAGAGCCTAGAGGAAACGTATCATGATCTTTGAGATTGAGACAGCATACAGCGAACTGAGCACTCTGCTAGGAGAGCGAGTTCGGCGCAATGAGCTACTTGCACGCCACTGTACCTTTGGCGTGGGTGGTCCTGCGGACGTATGGATCTCGCTCACTACACAGGAAGATGTGCTACGCGTCGTAACGCTGTGTGCGCAGAGACGTTGGCCTCTGCTCATCACTGGCAACGGCACCAATGTCTTATATGCTGATGCGGGTGTGCGTGGCGTCGTCGCCCGCATAGCCCTGAATAGCTATAGTATTGAAGAACAGGGTCACGATACCGCTTTATTAGTAGCGGGCGCGGGTGTTAGCTGGCCCCGTCTCTCGAACGAACTGGCAACGCTCGGTTGGAGTGGACTAGAGTTTGGCCCCGGTATTCCAGGTACGCTCGGAGGCGGCGTGATTAGCAATGCTGGCGCGCATGGAAGTGAGCTTGGCAGGGTGCTTGCATGGATAGATGTGCTCGATGCTAGTAAAGCTGAGCAAGAGGCAGTAGCACCGGAGCTTGTGCGTTACCAGCACGATGACATCGGTTTAAGCTATCGTCATAGTCGCTTTCGTGCCCAGCGCCGTGTGCAGTTCGACGAGCAAGGGTATCCAATTGCGGCACCGCGAAAATTGATTGAACCATCAGAGATTATCGTGCAACTGGGAATTTCCCTACATAGGCAGGAGTCACAAACGCTCCGCACAGCGATTGATGAACATAAACAACATCGTAAGAGGACGCAGCCGCCACAGCAGAGTGCTGGCTCGGTCTTTAAGAATCCAGAGGGAGATCATGCTGGTCGCCTTATCGAGGCGGCGGGTATGAAGGGGGCGGCGTATGGTGGGGCGCGCATTTCAGAGCGTCACGCTAATTTTATCGTCAATGTAGGAGGTGCGAGTGCTGGCGATATCGCGGCACTGATTCGTTTAGCACATACTCGTGTACGCGAACAGTTTGGTGTGGATATGGAATTAGAGGTTGAATTGCGTGGCGAATGGAAAAAGGTGACGATATGACAGAGAGAAAACCATTACGAGAGCAAAGAGCGCATCATTCTTATGTGCAGCTACCAGAAATACGAAGTCAGCAGAGTGATTCGAGACGTAGTGCACAGAGAGCATCGCGACAGGAGCCTGTGCTGGAACAGGTCAGGCTGCAACGGGTTGTCACCGTTCCAGAGGAAGACCCTTCGCTGGCGTGGAATAGCTTTGCGCAACGTCAAGAGCAACTGCGTCGCGCTCGCTCACGTCCACAGCGTTATGTGAGTGAGGCCCGACCGATTGCTGCTCGTACCTATGCTCAAACGGGTGTTCGTGCGACAAGTGGTCGTATTCGGGCTATCCAGCGCGCGCAACAGGCTGAGATGTCGCCCGTACCAGCACGGAGTGGGCATAAAGAGTTGCGCAAGGGGTTGCTATGGCGTATCTTGAGCTTCTTTGCTATCGGCATTGTTGTGGTCCTTGCATTAAATTTTGCCTTCACCAGCAATGCATTTCGTATAGAGCAGGTGAATGTCGTCGGGACGCACAACGCTCCATTGATCAGTAACATCCAGCGTATGGGTATGCAGGGGCAAAATATCTTCCTGGTTAACGTTGCTGGTTTAACAGCGAAGATAGATGCTTATCCACTTGTATCTTCAACGGTGATTAGTAAGAAATGGCCCAACCAGCTGACAGTCACGGTGATGGAGCGGGTGCCTGTTTTGCTGTGGCAAACACAACGCGGGACCTTTAGCGTCGATAATCAGGGTGTAGTTATCGCTCCTGCAAGTGCGACGGTGGGGGGAGATCATCTCATGACGGTGGTTGATACAAGTAGGAGTGGCAAAGATCAAGCTCTGACTCCAGGAACGCGCTTGAGTCAAGCTGATACAATGTTCGCGGTCAGTGCCTTTAATTCTCTGTCGCATATTCCAGGTATGCAATCATTCAAGCTACGCTACGATGTTACGCCAACAGGAAGTTCGTATGTCGTGCAAAGCCCTGATGGTTGGATCGCGTACCTCGGTGGTGCACAAGACAGCAATCCATTAGCGAATAGACTTACAGAATTACAGCAAATTGTCGCGTTGGCGCAGCAGCAGCAATTAGCACTTGCTACGATTGACCTGCGTTACGGTTTGCATCCGATATATACATTGAAGAATGCGTAGTGACAACAGCATTTGAGCGAAGTCCTGTCCTGGACAGATGTCACAAAAACTATGCGGGAGAAGGTCTCGCACGATACTTGTAGTGCGTCTCACAACTGAACCGCCCAAAGGAGCGTCAAGGTGCAAGAGCGGGTAATCGTCGGAATCGACGTTGGAACAACAAAAATCTGTGTCCTGGTTGGCGAGTTAGATCGCGACGGGAAGCTGAATATTGTTGGTGTTGGTACCTGCCCTTCACAGGGGTTGCGCCGAGGCGTGGTGGTGAACATTGAAGAGACTGTCACTTCCATCGCCGCAGCGTTAGACCGTGCTGAACGGTTATCAGGGAAAAAGATTGCTAGTGCTTACGTGGGGATTGCGGGGAGCCACATTGAGTCTGAGAATAGCAAAGGCTTTGTAGCAATCTCACCAAGCCATCGCGATATCATTCAAAATGATATCAGTCGCGCTATCGAGGTAGCGCGTGCCATTCCATTGACCGCGAACCGCGAGGTAATTCACGTCATTCCTCGCGGCTACGTCGTCGATGGGCAAGAGGGTATTAAAAACCCGATTGGCATGTCAGGTTTCCGCCTTGAAGTGGAAACACACATCATTACCGGGTCAGTATCGTCAATTCATAACTTGATTAAATGTGTACACAAGGCGCAGGTCGAGATCGAAGACCTTGTGTTGGAGCCACTAGCCTCTAGTGAGGCTGTCCTGGCGGATGGCGAAACCGAGCTTGGTGTGGCACTTGTCGATATTGGTGGAGGAACCACCGATGTTGCCATCTTCTCTGATGGTGCTATCTGGCATACCGTTGTCCTGCCTATCGGCGGCAACTTGATTACAAGCGACATCGCCATTGGCCTACGCCTGCCTTTTGCGGTCGCTGAAGAGTTGAAGATCACTTACGGACATTGTGACCCGACGACCATAGCGGATGACGACATGATCGACCTGTCACAATTCATGCCTGATTGTAACGACCTGGTGCCGCGCAAACTGCTGGCCGAGATTATCCAGGCGCGTGTCGAGGAACTCTTCAGTATGGTCCATGACGAACTGAAGAAATCCGGCTACGATAGTTTGCTTCCTGCTGGTCTGGTTATCACCGGCGGCACAGCCGAACTGCCCGGTATTCTCGAAGTGGCGGGACAGACACTCGACTTGCCCGCGCGCATCGGCTCTCCATTAGGGTTGCATGGGCTGGCCGACTCTATTAATCGGCCTGCTTATGCTACTGCCGTTGGCTTGCTCCTGTGGGGCATGCGTCATACCTCGCTCTTTATCGACGAGGAGGAAATTGAGGATGAGGGGGCAACGGGGGATATGTTGGAGCGGTTGGGGCGTTGGCTACGAGCATTTATTCCGTAAAGCATATGTCTTAACAGAGTGGCGCGCGAGACGCGTCCGAAAGGGGCCACGAATATGTTACCAATGGGAAATCATCAAACAGAAGGCTTCGCCCAAATCCGCGTGATTGGCGTTGGAGGCGGCGGCAGCAATGCGGTGAACCGCATGATACAGGCAAACATGACGGGTATCGAGTTTATTGCCATCAATACAGACTCACAAGCCTTACTGCTCAACGAGGCACCACGTCACATTCGTATCGGCGATAAGCTCACGCGTGGCCTTGGAGCGGGCGGCAATCCTAGCGTCGGCGGCAAGGCGGCTGAGGAGAACGCAGAAGAAATCTACGAGGCCCTCAAAGGCTCCGATATGGTGTTCATTACAGCAGGTATGGGTGGTGGCACCGGTACTGGCGCGAGTCCTGTGGTCGCACAGATTGCGCGTGAGCTTGGTGCTCTTACCGTTGGCGTCGTCACAAAGCCCTTTTCCTTTGAGGGGCGCAAACGACTGCTCTCGGCAGAAGAGGGTATCGCCAACCTGAAACAGCATGTCGATACCCTGATTACCGTACCAAATGATCGCTTGTTGCAAGTCGCTGACAAGCGAACGCCTCTCTCTGAAGCATTTCGACTGGCTGACGATGTGTTGCGTCAAGGCATTCAGGGCATCAGCGACTTGATTACGGTTCCTGGTTTGATTAACCTGGACTTCGCTGATGTGAAGACCATCATGTCTGCCGCCGGTTCCGCGCTTATGGCAATAGGTGAGGCAAGTGGCGAAACGCGTGCGGGCGATGCAGCGCAGATCGCTATCGCAAGCCCTCTATTGGATATAGACATCAGTGGAGCGCGTGGTGTGCTGTTCAACATCACAGGCGGTACCGACTTGACGTTGTTCGAGGTGAACGAGGCTGCCGATGTCATCTATCATGCTGCGCATCCAGAGGCAAACATTATCTTTGGCGCGGTGCAGGACCCAAATTATGATGGCAAAGTCAAAATTACGGTCATTGCAACGGGCTTTGATAATGTGCCAAGTAATGCGAGACCAGCTATCGCAACACCGCAGTATACACAGGCGCGTCCAGACTATGACCGTAGCAAGATTTATCAAGCATCGCAAGCATCTACAAATGGTAATGGAAGCAATGGTTATAATGGTAATGGAGGTGTGTCACAGCAGCGTTCTCAGCAGTCTCAAGGCTATGGTGCGTTGCCAATTACACCGCCACCTGTCAATGTCTCAAATCATCCAACTGGTCCACTACAGTCAGTAGTGCAACCCGCACAGTATCCACAGGCCCAGATGCCGTTGGATACGGGACGCCAGCAAGCGGTACGGCCTCAGTCATTCTCATCTGACGCTGGCCGTCAACATGTAGTTATGCCTTCATCGCCTATGATGCAGGGAGATACAGGCCGACAACGTGCTGTAACACCACCATTGCAGAGAATGCCGGTAGTATCAGACGACCTACAACGCATTGATGATGATGATTTTGAACTTAGCGATGCTGCGCTAGAAGCTGAGCCAACTGGAGATGCCAGGAGTTCTCATGGTCAGCTACCTGTACCAGAGCCAGAGGCACAACCTTCGCAGCGTCCATCAACAACGCAGCAACGCCCAATTCGTCGCCTCGACCGTAGTGCCGATGTACCACGAGGTGGTCGTAATGCGCCATCCGGTGATGTCATTGATATCCCTGCATTCCTGCGCAAACGCTAAGAATGTCAGAGACGCGTAGCAAAGAAAAATCCGCTTCCATGCTTGACATGAAAGCGGATTTTTCTTTGCTACGCGTCTAAATCTTATTGCGAGTCTTACCCAGATTGCCGGGAATGTCTTCATTAAGGCCGATGTGGTTGACTACGACTCGAACGCCGGAAACACCGATCAGTTCGCGCTCAAGCATGACCTTCATGTTATTGTTCGGCACGTCGCCATACAGGTGCAGAATGTAGTTTTCGACAAGCACTGAAATGTTATTGGCACCTTTGAGCTTACCACTCGCATTCAGTTCGTCAAGCTTTGCGTTTGCCGCCCGTAGAATAGAGTCTTCCGCAACAATGAAGTTCAGGACATTGGTGACTTTGGGTAGCTCCCACAGCGCAGCTTCTACGGCATCGCGTTGTGCCTCTAACTCGACTTTTCCATAGAGGGCCAGCACAATACTTTCACCCTTGATGTCATCAATCTCAACACGTACCGGGTGCGTACTATATGCTGTACTACTCACTGTGACTGTACTTTCGACAATAGCACGTGCCCTGTCAAGAATCTCTGCTGGTTTCATTGAAGCATATCTTTCGGAAAGCTCGACCTGTGTTTCACCAGAACCACCCATTGGATCTTCCAGTGCCCAGCCGAGAATTCCTATGAGAACGAGTGGCGCGCCGACAACAGTGAGCCACGGGTTTTCCGGGAAAAATATGATGCCAGTGACAGCGATTAGAATGGCTGCACTCAGGATAAGAGGCCATAAACTTGGGTTTGGTAAATGTATATGATGCTCTTCCTCTGCTGGCTCCTCATTGTGAGCTTGCAGAGATGTGTTGACCTCTTCTGCAGTTAGATTTGCACGTTGAAGAGAAGTATCCATAAGTCTCCTCCGAGGATAATAGGTAGTATAGGATGAACGCCGAATAAGTATAGTATTGCTCATTGCTAGCATACCAAAATTATGGCTTGAATGCAAGCGGTTACGCTTTTTTGCATGGCGTTAAGCTATCTTCATCATACGTTATATAGGCAATGAATTGCCTTTTGGATGCGGTAAACTTGGTCTCTACGAACCTTTGGTTCGTAGAGACCAAGTTTTGCTCTTTTACAAATTAATACGGATTATAGGAGGTAGGGACCGCATTCATCACGTCCATGTGCTGGGGTGAGAGACAGAAGTGGACGTGATGAA
>CAXTUE010000146.1:0-9563 GCA_964247355.1 uncultured Ktedonobacteraceae bacterium
CCCATTACCGGGTATTGGCTTGTGTGGCACAATTATCGTGGGGGGGGGGGCCTTGTGTGTGCTGGTGGTGGGCCCGACGACCGGGTTCAATGACGCCTCGATCTGTGAAGCCGAAGTACTCAGCAGGTATGACGGTGGCAGAGCGTAGAGCTTCAACGGGTGTCAATCCGGCTTCGACCAGTAGACCTAATTCATCATGCAATCCTTTTCCGTGTACAATCTTTGAGGGTGAAGCAGGTGCTTGATTCGCGTCCGTACCCGCCAGAATTGTTACCCCTGCTCTGTGAAATACAGACACTGTGGAGCGAGCATGGGCGTAATCGACACTAGCACCATGTGTCGGCAAGTGTTCTGCTATGCTTGCTACTGAGCGCATCATAGTTAATGTCGGCACAGACACAACTCCCCGTGCAGCAAGAGATGATGCAAGGTTTTCATTCACATCCGCGTCGAGGGGTGCGTGTGTGAGAATGTCTACGCCCGCTTCAGCGGCATTTGTGAGTGCAACGATAGTAGTGACATGAGCGATACTTTTCAGACCCGCTTTATGAGCGGCTTCTACAAGCGCAGCGATGGTTGCGATATCAAACGCGGCAGGACCCATTCTAGCAGGGTCCTCAACAATAATTTTGATGTAGTCAGCACCTTCTGCAACGCGGTCTGCGACAAAGCGGGCTGCATCGCCAGGGCCAGTAACAGTGCTGGAAGCTGGAAAGCCCATGCGAGTCGTCTGCATGCCTCCGGGAGCACTGGCAGGATTTCCTACACCTCGGATATCGGCCAAACCATGTCGATGACGCAGTGAGTCGGTCAACTTCATAGACGGTGAACCCATATCAAGCATAGTGGTACTGCCCCACTGCGTCCCTTGCTCTAGCTCGGCTATATGCATAAGATGGACGTGAGAGTCGATGAAGCCGGGGAGCAAGGTACCATGCTGTCCATCGATTGTCCTATCGGCAGTCGTTGCATCGGAGATAAGACCATTGTCAATGACCACTGTGCGTTCATCGGTCAACGCTTTGCCGTCAAATACTTTGACATTTGTGATTGCGATTACTTCAGACATACGTACAATTTCCTTCTTTTTTTTGGTGAAGAGAGCCTTCTGCACTGACAACCTCGGCAAGAAGGTCTCACCTTTTAGTTAAGAATGTTCAAGGCCAGGATAACGAGCTTAATGCTCAGACCTTTTTGTCAGTTTCCCCTTGTTCAATCAGTTTCTTGATATGCACAATGGTCTGTTGAATATGCCGACGCACAGCGTTGGCAGCACGAACGGGATCGTTTGCCTGGCAAGCGGCAAGAATCTCACGGTGTTCTGCGTCGAGACGCTCTGCATCTCTTGGAACATCGGCTGCTGCGTAGAGATGGTTGTAGGCGATGGAGGCACTACGTAATTCCTCAATCATCGAGAGCAGCCGTAAACTTCCCGCAAGGCTATATAAGCGCAAGTGGAATTGTTGATTGCGCTCCACATAAAGAGGAGCGTCACTTGTGGTATGCATCTCATCGAGGAGAGCAAGAAGTGGTGGAGCATCTTGAGGTTGGAAGCGTTGGGCTACTTCCTCGGCGGCAAGCATCTCAAGAGCCATCCGAATTTTGTAGTTTTCAATAAGGTCCTGGACGGTTGGTACAAATACTGTGACACCTTTTCGCGTGTCAATCCGCACTAATCCATCACTCTGAAGCAGTCCAAATGCCTCACGTACCGGTGTTGTACTCACTCCAAAGCGTTGCGCAGTCTCAATCTGAGGCAACTTTGTCCCGGCTGTCAGTTGTCCCGTGATGATTTCTTGCCGGAGCGTAGCCGCGATTTGCTCCGCTATGGTGAGTTTTGTCAATAGTGGTGTTGTGCTATCTTTTCCTGATGATGTTGTCCCATTCATAACTTTGTTCTCTCTAGCTTGACAAATATCGTATGCATAATGCATAATTTACAGCATTATCGCATGCTTTGTCTAGTGGCGATGAAGAGTCACACAATGAGGTGAGTAGAATGAGCCAGAATACAGCAACGAACAGTGATTCCTTCCCTTCAGGCCGTCCCGTAGTATTTCGTAACGCCACGGTGCTGACCATTGACCCCACGCTCGGAATGATCGAGAGCGGCGATGTCCTCGTCGTCGATAACCGTATTGCGGCTGTAGGACGACAACTTGTCGTGCCGGATGATGCGGTGGCAATCGATGCAACTGACGGCATTCTCATGCCGGGTATGATTGACACGCACCGACACATGTGGCAGACAGCACTGCGTGGTTTCGGTGCCGACTGGACCCTCACAAACTACTTCCATTTCTACTATCTGAACTGGGGTAAGATATTCCGAGCGGAGGACATTTATGCCGGAAACCTTCTTGCTGCGATTGAGGCTGTGGATGCTGGCGTCACCACATCGGTTGATTGGTCCCATGGTTTGCAAACGGTCGAATATGCCGATGCGGCGGCTGATGCGCTTGAAGCGGTTCCGGGTCGGTTCGTCCTCGCTTATGGGAATCTACTCGGTGCGCCCTGGGAGTGGACGAAGGCTCCTGAGTTCGCCGACTTCATTCGCCGTCGCATTGACGGACGTGGAGATATGCTACGCATGCAGATTGCCTTCGACGTTACTGGCGATCCGGCCTTCCCTGAAAAGGGTGCGTTCGAGGTCGCACGAGACTTTAACCTGCCGGTGACGACCCATGCGGGTGTTTGGGGTGCTACCAATGATAATGGTATTCGTTTGATGCACGAACATGGCTTCATGACTCCCTCTACCATTTATGTGCATGCGGCAACATTATCAGAAGACTCGTATCATCGTATAGCGGCCACGGGTGGTCATACATCAGTGTCTGCTGAGAGCGAGGATAATGCTGGTCAAGGCTATCCACCCACCTGGCAACTCAGACGGCATAACATCCCAGTTTCCCTATCAATGGACACCAGCGTGTGGTGGAGCGCAGACTTGTTCTCTGCGATGCGCGCGACACTTAACGCGGACCGTGCTCGTGAGCATATGGAAGCTCATAAGCGCAACGAAACCGTCGTCCTCAGTCATTTACGGGCTGAGCAGGTTGTGACATGGGCGACACTTGGCGGTGCTCAAGCGTTGGGGATGGACAACTTCATCGGTAGCATCACCCCGGGCAAAAAGGCTGATCTCGTCCTGCTTAAAAATGACGAGTCACCAGCGATGTTCCCGCTGCTTCATCCCTATGGGCATGTCGTGTTTCAAGCTGGCCGTGGAGATGTGCATACGGTGATGGTGAATGGCAAGGTCGTCAAGTACGATCACCATCTACTGGATTTTGACCTCGGCAAGACAAAGCAGGCTGTCGCAAAGACGGTTGAGTACGCGAAGTCCAAAATGGGCGAGCAAGCCTGGAGACAGGGTATGAATCCTGAGAAGGCCGAGGCCGAGTTAATTGACAATCCGTACAAGTACTCTGACCGAGAACGTGACTCAGCTACACAGTAAGCTGAAGGAGAGAGAGGAATGCAGTTATGCAACTGGTGAGTTACCGCACGCAAGAACATACGGATGGAAACTGGCGTGCAGGTGTGGAACACGAGGGACGTGTGGTGGATGTTGCGGCCCTTGGACACGATGCTATCCAGGAGATGACAACTAAACATCTGCTCACTGCCGGACGTGCAACCATAGACAGGGTTTTCAAGCAGGCGCGTGAGGCTCTCGCTGCTAGTCCCGAAGTGCCGGGAGTGTTCCAGTTCGCACCTATTGAACTTGGACCACCGATACCCGATCCTGAGAAAATCATTTGTATCGGTCTCAATTACGCCGAACATGCGAACGAGGCGGGGCTAGCACAGTCAGAGGTGCCGCTCTTCTTTGCCAAGTTTCGTAACAGCTTGACCGGTCCAACTAGCCCTATTCTGTTGCCTCGTGTGAGCAATCAGATCGACTACGAAGGGGAATTAGCGGTCATCATCGGCACACGCTGTAAAGAGGTATCTGAGCAGGAGGCACTCCAGTATGTAGCAGGCTATAGCGTCTTTAATGATGTCAGTGCGCGCGATTTGCAAATGCAGACAAGTCAGTATATAGCTGGCAAAGCTCTGGATACCTTTGCGCCGATGGGACCGGGGATGGTACTGGCATCCGATATTTCCAATCCCCAGGCACTAACGCTTATAACCAGAGTCAATGGGCAGGAAGTCCAACATGCGAGCACTGCCGATATGATTTTTTCGGTAGCCGCCATTATCGCGTTTCTCAGTTCCCTTATGACGCTTGAGCCGGGGGATATCATTGCGACAGGTACACCATCAGGAGTAGGCTTCAAACGCACGCCTCCGCTCTTCTTGCACGATGGGGATGTCGTGGAAGTCGAGATCGAAGGTATTGGGCAACTTCGCAATCCTGTTGTGGGAACTCGGTAGCAGGAGAAGTAGAACAAAAAAGAGGTGAGTCCATCTCAATGCAGAGACACGTCTCATGGAAGAGATGTCTCTCATCTCAACAAATGAGAGGAGCAAAGAAATGTCACACGTATCCGAAGGGAAGACGGTCATTCGTCCTATTTTACACCACATTAACTTGAAGACGAGGCGTCTACAAGAAATGATAGCGTGGTATGGCACTGTGGTAGGTATGAAGTTGAACTACCAGTTTCCCGGCGGGGCCTGGCTTACTAATGACGAGGCCAATCATCGCCTCGCGTTGCTGGTCTCGCCCCAGTTGAGTGATGACCCTGACAAACTGATGCATACAGGAATGCATCATAGTGCCTTCGAGTTCCCGTCAATGGGGGATCTGCTCAATACGTATGTACGTCTCAAGGCCGAGGGTATTGAGCCACATGCCAGCCTCGATCATGGCATGACCTCTTCATTTTACTATGAAGATCCCGACGGCAACAGCGTGGAACTACAATCGGATAACTTCGCGAGTTGGCAGGAGTCCAGCGAGTGGATGCGTACCTCACCGCAATTCGATGCTAATCCTATAGGAATGCCTATTGATCTCGAAAAGATGATAGCTGCCCATCAGGCTGGTGCATCGTTCGCGGAACTACACGAACGCGCCTATGCTGGTGAGTTTCAGCCCTCTGGCCCTCTGGATTTGCATGTGCCGCTTGGCGATCCACGCTCTCCCTTGTAGAGGAAGTATTTGCCGTGAGTGTAAGCATGAGGAGTGTCATAGAAAGAAAGACAGAGTTGGAGCATGTTGGCAGAATATTCCTCGGATAGAAGCGTCGATACTTTCCAGGAGACGCAGGTGCTCATCGTCGGGGGTGGGCCAGTTGGCCTGAGTGCTGCCGTCGAGTTGGGGCGACGAGGAGTGCAGTGCGTAGTTGTCGAGCCGAGGCGTGTCGTCTCACGACTCAGGCCGCGTGCGAAGACAACTAATGTGCGGACAATGGAACACTTTCGCCGTTGGGGACTGGCCGAGCGCATTCGCGAGATAGCCCCGCTCAAGGTGGACTGGTCGCAGGATATTATCTTCTGTACCACGCTGCTTGGTCACGAGGTGATGCGCTTCACGAACTGTCTGGGTCTGTCATTGCAGCGAACCGAGATATTTGCGGAGTCGGGGCAACAGATTGCTCAACCACTGGTCGAGGAAGTTCTGCGAGAGGCGGTTATTGATCTGGAATCATGTCGCCTCTACCTCGGCTGGTCGTTGCACACTTTTGAGCAGCATAGTGATGGTGTGCTGGCGTTTATCATCAATGAGCAAGGCGAGCAACAGCAAATCGAGGCGTCCTACGTCCTGGGTTGCGATGGTGCTCGCAGCGCCGTTCGTGCTGCAATGGGTGTTCACTACGAGGGAACCTCAGATCAACGTCCGAACTTTGGCATCGTCTTCCGAGCACCTGAACTGGCAGAGTTGCAGCCTCATGGTCCGGCAGTTCAATACTGGATTCTTAACCCTGACTGTCCTGGAGTTATGGGCCGAATGGATATGCAGGATCAGTGGTGGGTCATCGCCAACGGTGTTCCCGCCGAGGTTGGACAGGCCGATCCACGCGCCCTGATTCGCGGTCTCGTTGGAACTGCAATTGATGCCGAAGTTCTTGGGACAGACCCCTGGACGGCACGTATGTTGCTCGCGGACCACTACCATAACGAGCGCATCTTTCTAGCAGGTGATGCCGCACATCTAAATCCGCCGTGGGGTGGACACGGTTTTAACACAGGCATCGGTGATGCCGTGAATATTGGCTGGAAGCTGGCTGCGGCACTTGATGGCTGGGGTGGAGAACGCCTACTCGCAAGTTATGAGGCAGAGCGGCGACCTGTCGCCGAGCGAACTATCCAGGAGGCTATGGCGAATATGAGGGTACTTGCCCCTGAACTGGGCAGTCAAGCATTAACAGCCTCAGGTCTTTCTGGTAAGCAAGCGCGGCATGCGGCTGCTCAAACAATTCAAACGACCAAAGACAGGGAGTTCCATAGCCTCGGACTCGTTTTGGGCTACCAGTATGATGCCTCGCCAGTGATCGTTGCCGACGGCACACCTTCTGTTCCTGAAGGACAGAACTACGAGCCAACAGCCAGACCAGGAGCGCGACTTCCACACCTGTGGTTGCCAGATGGAGCGTCGCTCTATGATCGACTGGGGAACAACTGGTCGCTGCTTCGGCTCAGTGATGACATCGATGTAACTGCATTGGTCGAGTCTGCCGCTACTCGCAGAGTACCACTGACCCTCGTCGAGCTACGTAGTCAAGAACTCGAAAAACGCTATGGAGCCTCACTGCTCCTTGTGCGACCTGATCAGCATGTCGCTTGGCGCGGTACATCCGTAGATAGAGTGGAGGCGAGAGCAATTATTGCTCAGGTCTGCGGAATAGAAGCATTTTGAAGGGATAATTACGCTTCGATTTCATGAGAGGAAACTATCGCCAGTAATGTCCTCTGTTTTTTCAGCAGCGTCCTCTGCGAGTGCCTCAGCTACCATACGTTCAAGCGCAATTTCAGAACGAGGGTCATCAAAGAGTTCTTGCCAACGCTTCTCAGAGGCTATTTCTTCCTGTGACAGTTCTTTCATCAATCTATACCCTCGCCGCCTCCGCCGCCGTTCTCACAGCGAAGTAGCTCGCCTGTTGGTGATGCACAACTATAGCAGCCGTTGATTGCTCCGGCACAAGCTGGTGCGCCTCGGTTAGCTCAACACCTATAGCATTTGTTACGGGCAGCAATTGAAACACTTTCTCGTGGTCTACGAGGTCAGGAATAGCAGGATAGCCCCAACTGTAGCGACGACCTCTCACTTCGTCAAGAGCTAACTCGTTGCGAACGATGCGGTTTGTATATTCAGCAAGTCCCTCGGCCATTTCGACTGCCAGACCATGCACAAAGTAGGCTTCGGAATAGTTTCCTGCTTGCTGTAATCTGTCAATTGCATCGCTTGCCGGTTTGCCCATCGTCACAACTTGCAGTGCGACAACATCAATCTTGCCGCTCTGGACCGAGGCGAAGTAGTCGGCAAGGCAAAGACGGTCTCGCTCTTCCTGACGTGGAAAGCGGAAGCGTGTAACCTCTTTCTTACTACCGTTCTTTTGCAGTTCCCGGTAATCGTACACAATAAGTTCGTTGCCTTGCGATTGACAGGGGAAGTAGCCATACACAGCTTTTGGTTGCAGGTAGCGTTGGTGACGAGCCTCGCGCAACATACGCTCAAGACGCGGCTCAAAATCTTCCGTGACAAGACGGTCAAACTCTGCTCCATGCGCCTTGCCACCCCAGTGGAGGCGATAGAGCGTGTTGAGGTCCATACATGCCGCAACATCCTCTAAGCCGATGCGCTCTAACACGCGTGGTCCCCAAAAGGATGGCGTAGGGAGCGTAAGCGCAGGCACGATACTTGTGGAAGGAGTTTCTTCGGTGCGTTCGACTGCTTGCCCTTCGCTCGTTTTAGATGCTTTTTTCAGACGTTCGTGGAGAGCCTCTTCTTTATTATGTTGTACAAACGCGCTCCGATTGCCTTGTGGATTGGTGAGCTTATCCACAATTTCCAGGCCCTCGAATGCATCTTTGGCATAGAACACACCGGGGTCGTACGCCACGGGTGTCGTATTCGGCGTTTGTTCGTCGACGAAGAGAATGCGCCGTCCATAAGAACGGTTAATTGCTGCGCCACCTACAATGACAGGAAAGTTAAGGCCGCGTTTATGCAGTTCCTTGACACACAACGGCATCTGCTTCGAGGTGCTGACGAGCAAAGCAGAGAGACCAATAGCGTCGGCGTTAACCTCGATGGCCTTGTCGATGATCGTGTTGAGCGGAACCTGTTTGCCGAGATCGTAGACGGTAAAGCCGTTATTGCTCAGAATTGTGTTGACCAGATTTTTGCCGATATCATGCACATCACCAAAGACTGTTGCCAGAACGACCTTGCCTTTCGTATAGCCTTCCACTTTCTCAAGATAGCTTTCGAGATGAGCAACGGCGCGCTTCATGACCTCAGCCGATTGCAACACGAACGGCAGTATGAGTTCGCCAGCACCAAAACGGTCTCCCACGTCTTTCATCGCAGGCAGCAGCACAGTGTTGAGAACGTTGACCGCTGCCTCGCTTGTTTTAATCGAACCAGCTTCAGCACGTTCCTGAATAATCTCGTCGACCAGTGGCTCGATGCCTTCCTTGCGACGATGCAGGATTTGCCAATGGATACGTTCGGCGACATTCATGCCCTCCGTTGGGTCAACTTTTGTCGTGCCATCATTTTGCTGTGGGCCATGCTCCTCGTAGAAAGCAATATAGCGTGGTAGAGCATCGGGCCGATTGAAGATTAGATCGTCGGCCAATTGACGCTGTTCCGCGTCGATTTCGGCGTATGGCGTGATATGCGTTGGATTGACAATCGCGAGATCGAGACCGGCTTTGACCGCGTGATAGAGAAAGACGCTGTTCAAAACGGCACGTGCGTGTTGTTTGAGGCCAAACGAGATATTGCTGACGCCAAGAATCGTAAGCACTCCAGGCAATTCCTGCTTGATGCGTTTCAGGGCGTCGAGCGTCTCGATACCCGCCGTTTGCAGTTCCTCTTGTCCGGTGGTAACGGGGAAGGTCAGTGGGTCGAATATTAGTGCGTTTGGCGCAAGGCCATACTCGTTGACGCAGATATCATAGATAGCATGAGCGATATCGACTTTACGTGCCGTGGTTTTGCCCATACCTATCTCGTCGATGGTCAGGGCGACAACCGCCGAACCATGCTCAAGAGCGATTGGCAGAACACTGTCGATTTTTTGCCGTCCGGTCTCCATATTGATCGAGTTAATGATTGCGCGTCCAGGATAGACCTCTAAGGCAGCTTGTAGAACGTTGGCTTCGGTACTATCAATTTCTAAAGGGGCTTCAATACCCATCGAGAGCTTTTTGACGACTTTTGCCATCAACTCCGGCTCGTCGGTGCGCTCGGTCAAGGCTACCTGCACATCGAGCGTGTGTGCTCCACCTTCAACCTGTTCACGTGCGATACCGAGCACCGTATCGAAATCATCATTCAGCAATGCTTGTTTGGCTTTACGACTCCCCTGTGCGTTGACGCGTTCACCGACAATCGTAGGTGCCGGGTCTTGTATCAAAGAGGTTGCGCGAATGCCGCT
>CAXTUE010000147.1:0-9560 GCA_964247355.1 uncultured Ktedonobacteraceae bacterium
TTTTTTTATTGTTGACCCTTTTTAGAGTTCTGCACACCCGCTCCTTTCATATTACCCCTAATGGGGATTGGGTATTGCTTATGGCTGCGGGTGCCCTGGATACGACAAAATACGGAAATTCTCGTCGGATGTGGGGGAAGTGAGGGGAAGCAGTGGTATCGGGAATAGAGGGTTCAACGCTTGGACGCTATGAGTTACGACGACGTGTGGCTCAAGGCGGTATGTCAGAGGTGTATTTAGGCTATGATCGTCGCGTACGGCGCAAAATCGCGATAAAGGTTCTCTACGGGAGCAGTGAACCATTTGTACGACGCTTTGAGCGTGAAGCACTCGCGGTTGGTACACTTTCGCATGACAATATCCTCGCGCTCTATGACTTTGGTGAACAACGTCCGTGGTACTACCTCGTCATGCCTTACGTCGAGGGTGGCACACTGCGCGATTATCTGCTACGACGCGAACGCCTGACGTTAGAAGAGGCCGGTAGTTTCCTTAATCAAATTGCATCCGCACTGCAATACGCGCATGACCACGGCGTTGTACACCGCGACGTGAAACCTTCAAACATTCTTTTGCGACTGGATGGTCATGCTTACCTTGTAGACTTTGGACTTGCTAAAGCCAAAATGGAGGCAGAGTCGCTCACGCATGCCGGAGCGATGGTGGGCACACCTGAATATATGGCTCCAGAACAATCTAATGGCGAGCACGACTATCGCAGTGACATTTATTCATTGGGCATCGTGCTCTATCAAATGCTCACGGGCCGTGTCCCATTCACAGCAGAATCGCCCGTTGCAATTTCGCTAAAACATATTCAGAGCCAGCCGCCACTGCCGCGTCAACTCAATCCTGAGATACCACAATCTATTGAAGATGTCATTCTGAAAGCGTTAGAGAAAGACCCGAACGAACGCTATCAGGAAGCGCGTATTCTCTCTGCCGCTTATAAGAAAGCTTTACAACAAGAACACACGAACAAGCTTTTTGATGATGGGCTACATGATGAAGAGGGAGGGCATGCGAGCATTCAAGCAAAGCTCTCTCGTGATACACATATCCTCTCAACACAAGAGTTGTTAGACATCGATGAAAAAGTTCCTCTCTTTCCATTAAAACAGGCACCATCACCTATTCCATCATTCGTCGATGTTCGTTGGAGTACGACACATCTCCGTCCCGCTCTCGCAGCATTATTCTCTCTCATCTTGCTCTCGGTGCTTATTTTTGTGAGTGTGGACCGACAAACAGTTGCCGTTCAACCACTGAGGCAGAAACAGACGACCCAGACCTCTATACCACAGCGAACAGCTACGATGCCTATTACAAGCACTGTAGACACACAGGCTACATTAGCAGCGCAGGCGCGTGTGAAAGCTACAGCAGGTATCACGTCATCACTTGACGCAGGTAATGTTCTCTATAGCGATGCTATGACAGTTCGTGGCGGTGGTTGGATAGATGACGGATTTCAATGTTTTTTCTCTCCACAGGGGTATCATGTCTACGCCCCCTCAACACAGACCCAGCATACTGTCGCATGGTGCTACTCAAATCAAGGCTATTTTTCAGATGCTGTTATCACAGCTCAAGCACAGTTACTTCGTGGGGATGTGTATGGAATTGTCTTTCGATTGCAGCCCAACAGTAAAGCGTTCTACGTCTTGGAAATTAGTAGTCAGGGCTACTATCGTTTTGTAAAGGCAACAGGCAATAATCCGCTTAACTGGCTTGTACTCATCGACTGGACCTACTCTCCTGCTATTATAAACGGACATGGACAAACAAATACATTTCTCATTATCGCAACAGGAAATACATTCCGATTTTATATGAATAAGCAATTACTTGTTGCTACCTTTACTGACGACTCCTATACTGCCGGGTTTATCGGTTTCCTCGTAGGTGGAGATAGTGCAGGAGGGACAGAAGCTGTTTTTAGTAATGTATGGGTTTTCCAGAAGTGATCGAAAGTGGAAACAATTCTTCTATTAGAGATGTTGTAATAAGGTGGGATTAGGACATCTTTTTAGAGAGGCTGTTTTCATGAGTTTTGATACTACCGTTTCGCCATTGTTTCCACGTACCAGTAGCCCTACACATATTGTCTACCTCGCCCTTGGCTCTAACCTTGGGGACCGGCGTGGCAACCTTGCAGCAGCGATACAGCAGCTACGAGAGAAAGTAGAGCTTCACACGATCTCATCTGTTTACGAGACAGAGCCAGTTGGCTATCTGGATCAACCACGTTTTCTAAACATGGTGTGCTGCGGAAAAACAGAGCTTTCACCGGAGCAACTTTTACAAGAAGTAAAGGCAATAGAGACACGCACCGGTCGCCAACCGTCATTTCGCAATGGACCGCGACCAATAGATATCGACATATTGCTGTATGACAATGAACAGATAGAGCAGGAGACGTTGACAATTCCGCATCCTCGTATGCGTGAACGTGCTTTTGTTCTCGTACCGCTTGCAGAAATCTCACCCAATGTTATTGATCCAGGAAGTGGAAAAACGGCGCAAGAATTAGCCAACGCAGTACCTCAAGACGGAGTGAAACTGCTCGCACCAAATCTTCGCGTAGCACTTGATCGAGATATTCAAAGTGGTTCGCCCTCTATTCATGTACGTCTTGGGCGTGCCGGTGTGGTCGGCGTAAAAAAGGTGTTGTTGCTTGGGAAAGAAAACCACCAACAATGGTCTGAGGCTACGTTTGATTTACATGCGGACCTGGATACAAAACGTGCTGGTGTACACATGTCGCGTTTCAGTGACGTACTCGAAGAGGTGCTAGAAGAGAAGGCAAATACAACTTGGCCTAAAATCGAGTTGCTCGCCGAGGCCGTTGCTCAAGCTATTGTGGAGCGTCAGGTCGTCTCACGCGCGGAAGTACATATTCGTACCGCACTACCGCTCCAGAAGTGGACTCCTGTTTCTGGTCGTCGCACACAAGAAGTCTATGGACTACTCGCAGAGGCGGTCGCGACACGCTATGGAAGTCGTCGCCTGCTTGGTGTCGAGGTAGAAGGGATGGTTGCCTGTCCTTGCGCCCAGGATATGGTCCATTCGTTTACTCGTATGCGTCTTCAAGAAGAAGGCTTCCAAGATGATGCTATCGAGAAAATGTTAAACGTCACTCCACTCGCGACACATAACCAGCGCGGAAGAGCTACACTGCTTATTGGGACCGAGCAGGATATCGAAGCAGGGGACCTGGTGGCACTCGTCGAGAATGCGATGAGTTCCGAAAACTATGCACTGCTTAAACGTCCAGACGAGCTATACATTGTGAACAAAGCACATGCAAATCCGCGTTTTGTGGAAGATGTCGTACGCGAAGTTCTCAATGGTGTCGTCAATAAGTATACAGATTTACCTGACGATACATTTGTTTGGGTTCACCAACGCAACGACGAAACCATCCATAAGTACGACGTTGATGCAGAGGGCTGGGGTACATTTGGCGACTTACGCTCGGAGTTGCTACATCGAGTTGACGTAGC
This sequence comes from uncultured Ktedonobacteraceae bacterium, assembly GCA_964247355.1. Taxonomy (GTDB): domain Bacteria; phylum Chloroflexota; class Ktedonobacteria; order Ktedonobacterales; family Ktedonobacteraceae; genus JBBQVS01. The sequence goes on from CAXTUE010000147.1 coordinate 3,507, forward strand.
ACATCATACCTCTAAGGAAGAGTGGCTGGGAGTGCTTGAAAAAGCGCTCCATTAGTCATGTAGAATATGATGGAGGAAAGAGGGCAGGCATTTTCTCTTTCCTGGCATCCTCTTAACATGTTTGCTTTATCATGTTATAATTGCTTAGAATTAATAAAAGCCGAACGATTCTACTAGGATACTGCTTGCACACGGCAAATGATGTGCTATTAAGGGAGTTCTCGTGGAGGGAATACAGCTAGAGCCTGCACAGCTAGCAAAGGCCGCCGTAGATATTGCCTCTGACAAAAAAGCGTCAGATATTCTTTTACTTGACATTCGCGACATCTCGGCGATAGCTGATTACTTTGTCATTTGCTCAGGCAATAATGCGCGACAGATTCAAGCTATTGCTGACGCGCTTGATGACGACCTAAAGCAGCAGGGAGCACGCTTACTCTATCGAGAGGGAGGACCTGATACAGGATGGGTTCTACTCGATTACGGAGATATTATTATTCATATCTTCGCACCAAAGGAACGCGAGTACTACCGTCTTGAGCGTCTTTGGAGTGAGGCAAAAACAGTCGTATATCTACAATAGGAAAAGGTGACAATGATGACATTTTTTCGTAACAAGATGTTTCTTGAAGGTATTGCACTTGGCGGTCTTTGTGGCATCGTCATCGGCACAGTGATCGCGTTTACGCTTGGAGAGAGCAGTGTTCAAGCAATACGACGCGTTGTAGGAATATGGTTCCCACGCGCGAACACGGTTCCATTCAAATATCTCTCTCAGTAATTCTTCTATCGCGTCGGTGCTGCAATAGTTCTGCATGCCTAAACTATTGACAGCACTCACAAATACAGTTATTATTCGACTGTGAATTCAACGATAGAAAATGTACAAGGAGGGCAGGCATGTGCGATTTCTTTTTCTCACCAGTACTCTTCTGCTATTTACACTAGTTTTTACGCCATCATCTGTATCAGCAGCACAAAGACATGATTGTGCTTCACCAATACCACATACAGTTCCAGGAACTCTCGTTCAACCACCAACTACACAGGGTATTCTTGTTATCAATGAAGTCTTGCTTAGACCAGGCTCAATATGGAACTGTTCAGAATACACAATGTCTACAAATGATGTGTGGATAGAAATGTATAATCCCCAAAACCAACCCTTTGATCTTTACTCTGTCCATTCAAGTATCGATGCTGGACCAAATACTAGTCAGTACTATTTGCCATTTGGTGCTGCTATTGCCCCTCACGGCTTTCTTGTCATTTTTCCGCGTTACCGCTTCTTTCAAGCGACAGAAAGCCAAACACTGCGGCTTCTTATTGGAAGTGCAGTCATAGATGAAGTCACAATTCCACCATTAGGCAAGGACCAATCCTATGCTCGCATGCCCGATGGTAGTCCAAACTGGTTTATTACCGACACACCAACTATTGATGTCAGTAACACATCGCCGGTAGTTTCGCCACCATCTCGCAAGGCAAAAGCTGAGGCAACCGCAACCGTCCGCGCAACACAAAGAGCAAGTAAGAGCACCCACGCCAGGACGAATGGAAGCGGCGGGAACAGCTTTGATAGCAGCAGTGATACTGGTACAAATAGCAGACAACAGCAAAACAACGGAGTACAACCATCATGGAGTTCGCTTAAGCATCCTGGTGAGCTTACCACTCCTCCTCCTGCAACTACGCAATCAGGAAACAACACTCCTACTGTAAATAGTAGTGCATCGGACGTTTTTCATAAAATTCTTCTCACAGTGCTTGCTATCGCACTTATGTTATCGCTCTTCTGGTGCTGGCACCTATTTCGCCCATCCTAATACAGAGATTTCATAGCAAAGCCTGCTCAGGAATGATATTATTTACAAAAGGCCAACATAGAAAGAAGCGACACAGAAAAGGTTTCAGTGAAAATTGTGAGTATAGAAAACTCTGTTATTGTTACGGCTCATCCAGAATTTATGCAAGCCGCCATAGCCGAATTACAACATCTCGATACATCTATGAAAATTACAGAAGAGCTAACGGATAGCATTACACTTTGTAGTGTTACAAATGTTCATGCACTTCAACAACGAGCCGCCAAAGAACATCTTGTCTTTGTTCGTCACCTCGCACCTGTACAAAAGACGGTCTCCCTTACGAACACAGAGCGAGATTTGGTGGAACTCGCTACAGCAATTGCGGATTTGCCATCCTTCACTCAGCTAGAGCGAGGCACACACTTTGCAGTACAATCGCGCTTTGTGCAAACAGACAAAAACTCTGGCGAGCGTCCATTTAGTAGTGGACACCTGAACAAAGAACTGGCCGAAGCATTTGTAGAGGAGACCGGAGCCAGCGAGGATATTAAGAAACCACAGGTTATTATTTCTGTCCTTTGTACTATGCACCAGGGATATGTAGGCATATCTACAGCACAAGAGAACCTGAGCGCATGGCCAGGGGGAGCGCGTCACTACGCGCAGACATCCGAGCAGATCAGTAGAGCAGAATTTAAACTCCTGGAAGCGTTGGAATACTTTGGTATCTCGCTCGATGCGGGAGAACGAGTGCTTGATCTTGGGGCGGCTCCGGGGGGTTGGACACGTCTGTTGTTAGATGCTGGTATGGAGGTTGTAGCAGTTGATCCCGCAAATCTCGACTTTCGATTAAGTGGCAGAGAGGGCCTGGAACACTATCATGGCTATGCTGAGGATTATATTGATGAGGCTGTAAGAAATAGAGAAGCTTTTGATGTCATTGTCAACGATATGCGTATGGACGCGCGTGATGCTGCACGTGGTCTCGCTTATGCTTCTCGCTGTCTCAGAAAAGATGGATTTATTCTTAGTGTGTTTAAGCTACCGCATGCAACGCCTACCATTAATCCATTATTCACGCTCAAGGACGCGCTCAGGATTATGAATAAAGCATATGGTCTTGTACAAGCACATCAACTGTTTCATAATCGGCAGGAAGTAACGGTTGTAGCCGCTCAACCTCTGCCTGGAAACCCCTTCACACCATAGGCTTCTCCAAGCATTGAAGAAGCCTATGGTGTAGGAAGTTTACACCAGTTCTATTACCCGCCGAAGCCAATGATATCGGTTCCGCCTTGCACGACAAACCCAGTATTCGCCGTGTTATAATATTCTGGACGCTCTGCGATAAAGGTCTGGCCGTTACCCACTGTTTGCACAGTCATAGAGATAGCATTCGCGGTGAGACTGCTACCGGGATGAAAGTACTTCACAGAATCAGCTGTGATGTCTTCCGTTTGTCGTCCATTCGCAGGTACATTTACCTGAACGGTAGCTACATGTCCATCTCCATTGGTCATGGTGACAATGACTGTTTCAGCAGTTGAGTTGGGATTTTGCAATACAAGCCATTCATTATAGCCTGGATGCGTATAGCCCTCCGCAAAACTGTAGGAAATTTGCGAGACAGGACCAATCTGCCCCATCACATCTGTTCCTCCACTTGCAACAACTGTTGGCATACCTGTTACACCGTGACGATAGGTGAAGAACATTTCGCGCTGCACTACCAATGGTGCAGTACTGCTTACCTCTGCTGATACTTCTGGCGTACCACCAAAACTGTTGTTCTGATTGACATCCCAGATAACCTGACTCTTAGCGCTCACGGGCACTACAAAGCTTTTATTCATGCCAGCATTTTGTGATTTGAGTGTCACGGTCGCATCTACACTGGTGGTACCAGGATTAGCGAGCGTTAGGAACTCCTGGGTTGTTGAACCGGTAAAGCCCTCCGCAAAGAACCAGTCATTGGCAGCAGCAGAAGCACCTACCACGTCATACGCACCAGAGGCATTCTTGCTCTCATTCATGAAGTAAGTTGGTCGCTCTACCATCACAGCAGACGTTGAGGTAACGACTGCCATTGAATGAGCTGGTAGTGCGGGCAATTGAATTGCTCCCGGCGCAAGTGTACCACGTCCACCGGCAGGAACAGTTGTGCTCTGTGTACCAACCGCTTGACCAGCCGCATAGTATGTTGCTGTGACTGTTGCACTCGCGCTTCCTGATGGATTAAGAATAGTAAGATACGAGATGTGATTTGCATCGGAGGCGACATCAGCAAATGAAAAGCTTGTGCCGAGATTTGCGTCCGTTGCACCTGTTACATCCGTACCACTACTGATGCCATGATAGTTTGTGAAGTATATGGGACGCTCGACCATCACGCCTGCACAGGTTGATGCCGAGTTCATTGAGACAACGCTTGCAACGTTATCAGCTGTTGTATCGGGATCATAGACGTGTAGGTCATCATTAACCGACTCGGTGTGACGGCTTTGCGGCGTGATGACCACCCCTGTCATCGTTTTAGTTTGCTGTGTTGCATTACTACTATCGCCCACTGTGTAGTAGTAGGTGATATCAACACTACAATTCAATGTACCAGGGTTGTTGATGGAAAGATATTCACGAAAACCCTTTCCAACACGTCCTTCAGCGAAATACCACTTCTTTGCAACAGGTCCTGGCGATGTCGAGGTTGTTGTTGATGTAGGTGTTACTGTCGAAGAAGTCGAGGTTGCGGTTGACATGGGTGTCGCTGTTGGCGGTGCTGAGACGGCTCCTGGTGGTACTTTATCAAGCATAAAACCATTCTGCTCAGCTACCCACACATTATTACTGCTGTCTACAACAAGCCCATCATGTGGATGAGGACTGGGATCAGAAGGACTCACAAGGCTTAACGTTGAGTATGTCCCCGTAGTCGGATTGATATAGCCAACACGACCGACTAAGGAGTCATCGAACCAGACCATACCGTTGCCATCTACAGCGATGCCGGATATATGTGTTCCTGAACAAGCGGTTGGCGTAGTACTTGGCGTCCCCTGTGGACAAACACCTACAGCCACATCATACTCTTTATCAACATTGGCTGTAGTATATTCTCCCACATGCCCATTAAAGCCTTCAGTGAACCAGATATTCCCCTGTTGATCAGAAGTGAGCAAGTGCGCTCCTGGGTTAGTAATTGCATGCTCAGTGATCGCGCCACTCGCTAGTGTACCACTTACAGTCGGTGTAAAACTACCGAGTTTACCAGCATTCGTCGAGTTATTTTCAGCAAACCAGATATCACCACTTGGGGTTTTCGTGATGCCATAAGGATTAGCATTCGTAGTGGGAATAGCATTCTCTGTGAAAGTTTGCGTACTGATATTAAAGAAACCAATCTTACTCGTGCCAAACTCAGTAAACCAGATGTTACCACCGCTGAATACAAGATCGTAAGGAATTGTATTTGCTGTTGGTACCGTATATTCTGTCCAGGTATTAGTACTCGGAACAAGTTTACCAATAGCATTGTGTGTCGAGTCTGTGAACCAGATGTTGCCCTGTCCGTCCAGTGCTAAAAAGACAGGAGTATAAACTGGAGACGAGGGCGCATGAAAGTCACTCACCTTCGTGTCGTTTGAGAGATTGTACTCTCCAATGACTCCAGCAGGAGGATTCGTACACGTAGGCGAGGCATCACAGCCAGGCTCTGCAACCCATATGTGGCCTGAGCCGTCTATAGCCAAGCCCCAGGGATTCGTTGCTGTAGTCGATTGAGTAATACCAGTAGCATGCGCGTTCGTTTGATGAATGAGGAGCGATGCTCCAAAGACGAGGATGCTTAGGATAACACATAGCGCTAGTCCTAGACGTACAATTCTTCCCTTTTTTGAGGAAAATTGTACGTAGCTTTCAAAGTTGCGGAGTTCCATATAGTAGTATTCCACTTCCCTAGACAACTAAATCGTTGTCACTACCCTTCCAACATAGAAGAAACAAGTACCTTTACGCTCTATTAATATATACCAAGGTATATAGATGCCTTTGCACGAACAAGCACCATACAATAAATTAAGAGACGTTGAAGTATTTCTTGTATATCTGTTGTAACGTAAAAAGCCGCTAAATATCACTTAGAAATTTTATTAAGACAATATTCCTAAACAAGGAAAAGCAACAAGGCATTACAACTTATTTTGAGTTGTAATGCCTTATTGCTTTTCCTTGTTCAATATACCCTGAAAAT
>CAXTUE010000148.1:0-9538 GCA_964247355.1 uncultured Ktedonobacteraceae bacterium
ACCCGTCGTACCAACTCCCACACCACTACTACAGCCGACTCCACATGCTACAACCGTCATAAAGGTCACACCACCAACGCCCACACCTGCCTCTACATCCAATGGCCCACTTACACTCGTTCTTGCTTGCAGTGGACCAAATGCTCAGGATGGTATGAGTGCAACTAACGCACATGCAAGAGCCTGTGTCTATACTTCTGCCGGTGCCAGTCTCACGATTTCAGCAAGTTTTTGCAATGGGAAACCAGACCCCAATAGTGCTCTTCGGGGAACATTCATAGCTAATGGCAGGGGATTTTATGAATGGGATTGGACTCCGCAGGCGAGTTGCCGACCTCTATCATCATGGAGTGTAAGTGTGAGTGCCCAACTAGGTGGACAAAGTGCCTCTGTATCACAGGCATCTTCAGTAAGCTAGAGCAAACTTATAGATATGCTAAGAGCATTGCTAACATCTTTTATTGTTCCATAAAAGCATATATGCTAAAAGAACACACAATTGAGAGGAGCATTGTTCTATGAAACTACTGATTATTGGTGGCACAGGCTTTCTGGGCAGTCATCTGGTTGAAGCAGCTTTGCAGCGTAGACATGAACTCACGCTATTCAATCGAGGCTTGCGCAATCCAACGCTTTTTCCAAACGTCGAGCAGCTACACGGCAATCGTGATGGAGAACTGGCAGTATTGCAGGGACGACAGTGGGATGCGGTCATCGACACATGTGGCTATGTACCGCGTGTTGTTGGAGCATCAGCACAAGCCGTTGCATCTTTAACAGAACACTACACCTTTATCTCCAGTATCTCCGTTTACGCGGACTTTAGCAAAGCTGGTATAGACGAAAGTGCGCCCGTTGCTACATTAACTGATCAGCGTATCGAAGATGTGACAAACGAAACCTATGGCGCACTCAAAGCACTGAGCGAACAAGCCGCCGAACGTGCAATGCCGGGCCGTACCCTGATTATCCGTCCCGGCTTGATCGTCGGTCCTGGTGACTATACCGACCGCTTCACCTACTGGCCCTACCGAGTCGCACAAGGCGGAGAAATGCTTGCTCCTGGCGATTCTCAACAGCAAACACAGTTTATTGATGGAAGGGACCTTGCGGTATGGACAATACGAATGGTCGAGCAGAGCAAGACTGGTGTATATAATGCCACAGGTCCTGATTACGCGCTCTCAATGGGACGCTTTCTTGATGAGTGCAAAACGGTGACGGGTAGTGATGCTCGTTTTATATGGGTCAGCGATGAATTTCTTACCAAGCAGAATGTTGACTTGCCGTTGTATGCGCCAGAAGAATACAGAGGCGCAAGAGCTGTCAATTGCGCGAGAGCTATTGCGAATGGACTTACCTTTCGTCCAGTTACAGACACAATACGCGACACGTTGAACTGGAAAGGTAAGGATACTGAACTAAAGGTAGGGTTGAAGCCAGAGCAAGAGCAACAATTATTGCAAGCATGGCATAAGAAATAACAGAACAAACTCCCGTAAGCCGCTTAGTGTCATAAACAGCAAGCGGCTTATGGGAGTTTGTTCTGTTACAGGAGGTTGGTGCTACAATATTCATCAGAGAAGATGTATCGAAGTATATTGGAAGGATGAACATCGTTCATGACACACCTTTTTCTTATTCGTCATGGAGAGGCTACCACCCAGCGGGGGGAGTCGTTGCATGACTATGGTTTAACACCTCTTGGCGTCCAACAGGTCCAGCGGTTACGTGACCGTTTAGCCGCGACGGGTGAGATTGTGCCTGACGTATTTATTGCGAGCACACTACCACGGGCGCGTCAAACAGCACAAATTATCGCGCCCGCGTTTTCAGATATGCCGATTGTCTTTAACGACGATGTACAGGAATTGCATCCGGGCGTGGCAGAGAACATGACCGTCAGCGAATTTCGCGAGAAGTTTGGCGGCTATCATCTTGATGAAGAGCCATTCCGTCCCGTCTCACCCGGAGGCGAGACATGGGGCCAATTTGTGTTGCGAGGGGGAACGGCGTTACATCGCATTTTGACCGAGCACGAGGGGAAAACCATTGTTGTAGTATGTCATGGAGGCATCATTGATATCTCATTTATCTACTTCCAGGGTATGGATACACTGCGCATACCAGATACACGCTTTGACACACGCAACGCTTCCATCACCTATTGGAGCAAAACGGCACCATTCCAGAATCGACCTCCACACTGGCGTCTCGTGCGCTACAACGATGACATGCACGTACGCGGCCTCGACGAGTCAGTAGAGATTCCCTGGCACACAATGCCTGTGCCACCCTATAAAAAATGGGCCGAGTCAGGACGCCCACAACCCACAAAGGCCCCGACGGAACAGTGAAAGAAGGAGCAGGAAAGAAAGTTTCCTGCTCCTTCTTTTAGGAAAGATGTGCTACTCTTTCACATCGCGTCTCTTCCATGTCAGCACAACGGCTATCATGATGAAAACAAGTGCGTATCCCAGTGAAACAAGCAGCGTATGTCTTGCATCGACATTGATGAGCGGTGCCATACCAAACGTCGAGTATGCATGTTCCTTTGTTAAAAATGCTTCTGACATAAAATTCAAGTTCGGACCGAGGAAGTAGGCACTGAGGTCGCGCCAGAAGGTGTTGTGTGTCAGACCATAGACGAAGCCCATAAACACGTTTCCTGTATTATCTAATGGAAACCACATGAGTGCGAGACTTACACCCACCGTTAGAGAACGCCCTACGACACTTACCGCAGTTGCCATGAGAATAGTTACTGCCATACTCACAAGTACAGAGGCAAGGGACAGCCAGGCATCATGCCATACTGTAGCTGGAAGTGACTGAAGTACATTGAGATTGCTCATACCAACCAGCAGTGTGGTACAGAGCAACAGTGCAACAAATGTAAGGACGAAAAGCGTCAGGGCAAGCGCGACAACCAGCACGCTCGTTACTTTCGCACACAACAACTGAATTTGTCCTACGCCTCGTGCGAGCAGGATGCGAATTGTGCCGAGCTGGTATTCTAGTCCGATAACATAAGCAACCAGAAGAGCGAGGAATAGACCACCTAAGACGCGAAATGCTCCTAGATCAGTTTGTACAATCAGGCCGAAGAATGCCTGTGAGTTACTCGTAACGAATTCTTTTACAGTTGTGCCGGATGACAACACAGCAATATGAAGCACGCTGATAAAGGCCAGTAGCAAGCCGAGCAGAATCCAGTTGATGCGACGCCGCGACATTTTTAGCAATTCCGCACGTACAAGACCAGAGAAACTAGGTTTAAAGGAAGAAGAACTTGTGTATAATTCTTGAGTTATAACTGTTGTGCTCATTAGTTGCCTCCTGTCGTGTTGTTCGTGAGTTCTAAGAAGATTTGCTCTAAATCCTGGGTTACGGGTGCAAGTGTTTCGGTCGCAAAGCCCGCTTGTACGAGAAAAACGTTGAGATCGTGTCCATTATTTCTAGGAGCACCTGTAATCAATACTCCATCATTAGCAACGTATGCCTGTGTGCCCCACACTTGGTTTTTAATCACAGCCAGAGCGTCCTGTGCGTAATTCAATTGTACGCGAAACTCTCCCTTCGAGCGTGTCAAATCCTCAATGGTTGTTTCAGTTACAAGTTTGCCTTGACTGATAATTGCCACACGTGTACAAATTTGTTGCACCTCTGACAGCAAGTGGCTGGAGATAAGCACACTTTTTCCTGTATTGCTGCTGAGTTTCTCGGTAAGTATTATAACAATATGTCTCTTTGCCCTGCCTCCTATTGCTCTTTTCTCGTACCTATTTGTTCGCCCTACCACGCGTCGTATTGAAACATTGGCGCAAGCTGCCAGTGCGTTACGTGCCGGAAATTATGCCTTGCGTGTGAATGTGGTAGGGGAAGACGAGGTTGCACGATTGCAGGCAGACTTTAATGCAATGGCGGCAGAACTCGAACACACGATGCAGGAACTACAACATGAACGCGATACTGTCTCCGCGCTATTTCAAGAGCGTCGAGACCTGATCGCCAATGTATCACATGACCTGCGTACTCCCGTTGCAACAATCAGAAGTTATTTGGAATCAACACTAGCAAATCTCGATGAGCAGCCTTCAACAGCACTTCGTCAAGATATGCAGGTAATGGAGCACCAGACTATACGCCTACAAGCACTGATTGACGATCTGTTTACACTTGCCAGAGTGGAGGTAGACAAGTTAGAAATTCGTTGCGTTCCTACAGATATCGTTTTATGCACACAACGTATTGTGAATGCGTTCGCGTCACTTGCATGGAGAAAGAACAAAGTGGAGGTTATCATAGAAGCAGGTTCCTCTATTCCCTATGCTCTGACAGATAGCTCACGGCTAGAGCAAGTACTACAAAACCTACTTCATAATGCTGTTCGTCACACACCGCCGGGGGGCATTGTCATTGTCACGATTGATGCACCCACGAACATGGTGCGGCTACAGGTCAAAGACACTGGCGAAGGTATCGCGCCAGATAAACTTCCACACACATGGAATCGTTTTTATCGTGGAGAGAGTGCAGGTATACAGGGTGAAAACAGAACCGGTCTTGGCCTCGCCATAGTAAAAGAACTGACCGAGGCAATGCAAGGAACTGTATCTGTAGCAAGCATAGAGGGACAAGGCACCTGCTTCACTCTCTGTTTACCACGTCGCTGAAAATGCGCACTTATTCTATCACATCTTCTCGCTACCCTACTCAACACCAACTCTTGCTACCGAAACCACGGGAACTCGTACCGTCGCGTCCTGCAGATCATCATCGTCATCGTATTTGTTCTCTTCCACAGTCTCTGGAACTACTACAACGGGTAAGTTGCTTTCGACGATGCGACCATTGTCCATATAGATGTGATAAGGGAAAAGTGCGGGATCAAAGGCACTACTGTGCGAGATGAGAAAAACTTGCTCGAACTGCTGGCCCACAATATCACCCGTTATAACATCCATAAGAGCATTTATGCGCCCACGGTCAAACGAACTAAGCGGCTCGTCCAGGAAGAGGAAACCAGGAGTACTACTTCCATCTCCAGGTAGCGTAGTAAGCGCAAACGCCAGGCGCAGGGCAAGCGATAATTGATCGGCTGCCCCGCCTGAAAGGGCAGATTTAGAGACGTATTCGCCCGCACCGGAATCCCAGACTTTGAGTTGCAGTGGACCTCCGCTTAGCGTTCCCTCTTCCGCGTAGGTAGTAACACGTACATCGTGATAGCGACCACTTGTCAGAGCGGGCAGGATATGCTGCATATAGTACTCTATTCGTGGCACAATTTTGTACATTAAGCGATCCTGTACCGATTGAATGAGCAAGCCACTATGCTTTTTCACTTGATAGGAGCGTTCTTGCTGCTGCATGCGAGTACGCGCGAGTGACAGGTCAAGTGGAACGCCGCCAGTTTGTAGTCGTGTGCCGAGTGCCAGCTCTTCCTGTTCCAGGTCTGCCAGTTCACGCTCAATTCTCTCGCGCTCCTGTTCCAGACGTGTTCGATCTTGCGGACTATACTCAGCAAGTAATGGCCAGACCGCGACAACATCGGTGAAGGTATAGTGCTGCACAGGCGAACGTTTGCGCTGGACAAGCATCGTAGCGATCCGCTCCTGCGCGCCCTCGATCTCCTGCCCGCAGAGCGCGATTTTGGCAATGGATGCACCTTCTCGCGCTTGCAAGCTGGACAACTCCGCACCAATTGCAGCTTCGTTTGCCTCCTGCAACTCTTTCTGACAACGTGTACGCAGAGCAGCAAGAGCCTCCGCAAACGGATTGGGGGGGACAATCCAACTTCCCAACGAATTGCTAAACTTTGCTAGTTGCTTATAGTGCTCTGCCAGCGACTCCTGACGCTCTCTCAACAACGTGCTGTACGTCGTCTGTTGCGTCTGAAGCGCGAATTTGTCACCCAGGATAACGTTCAGTTCCTCCAATTGTTTACGCGCACTGGCCTCAGCATTAGTAATCGCAGTTTGCCCAAAGGCAATGCCAAGCGGCCTTACACGTTGGCGCAGCGATTCTTGTAGAGATTGTAGCGCACTACGTAATCCGTCTTGCTGCTCCCGTGCGCGCTCGATCTGCTGCATCGGGCTATTCATCTGGTAGCGTGCGTTCCGCTCCTCGACGATACGTTTGCGCGTGAGCATCACCTCCAACGCATTCTGGTGTATCTTCACCTGATTCGTCAGTTCCGTCACCATATCCGCTTTGCCATCGAGCGAGGCAAGTTCGTGCTCCGTAGCTTTGATCGTGCTATCAATCAAGGCTTCTAAATCAGGAATGCCGGTAAGACTGTCTTCGGCGTTCCACAATATAGGAGTTATCGGGACCGAGGCATAGGCATCAAAGGCTTGCCCTCGTTGTAGCCGTTCATTGATACTTGGCTGTGGCAAACCCTCTTGACCGGCAAGTAGGGTGATTTCTTGATGCATGTGACCCAGAGCCATTTGGTCCTCGTGCAACTGTTCGTCGAGAGTATCGAGACTTTTCCGTTGCTCTTCCAGTTGCGCAGACTGCTTGCGGAGATTGGCGACCGCCTCCATTGTGACGTTGACTTGATTGCGGGCCGCGTTTGCCTCGTCACGCTTTTCTTTAATCTGGTCTTGCAGGTTGGCGATGCTTTCGGCTTCCTGGCCCTGCGTTTGCTGTATAAGTGTACGCGCCTCTTCAGGAGAAGAGGGAATAGTGCCTGTAAGGTCACGTAACTCGCGCTCGACCTGCTCCAGTAACTCACGATTGCCGCCCATGCGACTGGCGGTTTCACGTGCGGCAACCATCATGCTCACTCGACTACCAGCCTCCTGCACCTGCCGATCAATGCCCTGCTCTTCCGCCCGTGCCTTCGTGTAGTTCTGGAAGGAAAGGCCCGCCGCTGCTCCCAGTACCAAAGCAGCTATACCAAAGATGGCACCAATGACGGGCGCGCCAGCGATAAACTCAATTATTGCGCCACCCGCACACAGCACACACAGCACAATACAAACAATGACGAAACCCATGAATTTCGTCGTGTTGCGTCGGGCTTCAAGCGCGATCGTTGTTAAACGCGCCTGCTGCTCATAGGCAACGCGTACATGTTGCTCAGCATCACTTAACCCTTGCACAAGCCCTTTTAAACGTTGCCATTCTTCCAACTGGCGGCGCACACTCAACTGGCGACCGCGCTTCTCTAACTCATCTACCTGCTGTTGCACCTGTTTTGCTTCAGTCTCGACCAGTGCCAGTTCTTGCTCCGTATCGTACAGGTCGCGTTGCACCTTTTTGAGTTGTGCTTCACTGTCTTCGACACGTTTTTTATCCGCGCTGTGGGCAACATACTGTTCTTCCAGGCGGCGTAAGTCTGCGAGACGGCCAGCCAGCAGCCTCATGCTGGCAAGTCGTGTCTCTAGCACAGGACGCCCATCGCGCTGACGGGTTTCCAGTTCGGTCAAAGCCTTTTGTGCTTGCTCAACGTGTTTTCGCGCATGCTCGACCTCGATATCAATGCCCTGCAGGTCGCTCTCAACCTCACCCTGATGCTTGAGTTCTTGTTCCAGGTCCTTGATAGTATCAACGGCGGTCAGCAAATCGTTTGACATGCGTTGCAGCGTTCCAAATGACTTGGTTAGCTCAACAAGCTCGTTGACACGATGTTCTAATGCCGGTAGCTCTTCTTGTTCACGTCGCTCTAACTCTTCGATCTGCCGTTCAAGTAGCGGCAACCCGAGACGCGCCGCTGCCATTTCTTCGTAGGCGGTTATAATTTCGCTCAGCGTTGCATCGGCTCTTTTTAATTGCTGAATGCGTCCTTGCCGACTCTTCAGTTCGGCTCGTTGTGTGGCAATCTGTTCCAGTGTCAGTTCTTGTTCCGCGATATCCGCCTCTTGCGAACTGATCTCTGCTAGGTCTTCAGTAATCGAGACGACATCGAGCGCGACTTCAACCGAATCCAGTTGCTGGCTTAATACAGGGATGCGATCTTGGGTCTCGGCGAGCCGCAAACGCTGTGTGGTATCTTCCATGAGCCGCTCGTCGTGAGGCGTCACCTTGAACTGCTCTTCAATGTGGCTCAGACGATCCAGACCCAGCAGTTTGCGTACAGTAGCCTCGCGCTCGGTACCACGCAGTTTTTCCAGGCGGTCAAGCCCCTTCTGCTCTATCAAATATGAATTGCGCAAGGCACTACCATCCATGCGTCCCAATTCCATGAGAATGCGCTCGTTGGCGGCTCCTAGGCGCGTGATTGGCCCCTCTTCATTGCCTCCCTGACGCTGCACACGCACGGTGACATGCTGCCCCTTACCACGCTCAAGAACGCGGCAAATGTTCAGTTCATTATCAGAAATTGTGAGCGTGAGCATGACCGATGCGGTAGAGGCCCCATAAGAAATAAGATCATCCAGCGAACGTTTGTCCTGCTCAAACAATAGCGGCTCGCCATATAGCGCGAAATAAATGCTCTCAAGCAAGGCCGACTTACCAGACTCATTCGGCCCCTGCACAAGAATACTACCGCGCTGTGGAAAGTGCAGCTCCACATGATGCAGAAGCCGAAACTGTTCCACCGTTATGTGTTTTAGGATTATCATTGTACAATACTCCGTTTGCCTCTACTATCATCCAGGGCCAGCAATAGCTCTTCCTTCGTGTTGCGTAACGCCTGCTGCTCATGCTCATCACTCGTGTCGGCAATCCATTCTTCCACAACAGCAATCAGTTCTGCACGTGGCGAAAAGCGTTCGCTCGTTTGCGTGTTGTCCTGATCAGAAACCAGCAGAATATTGCTATCGTCGATGGCCAGCGAAAAGCAATGCTCTTCTCCGTAGCGTCGTATCATATTCAAGTCAAGCTGGTGATACTGTGCGCGTGTAATGCTTCCTTCAAGATGTAGCTGAAGAATTGACTCCGCGTCACATAGCGGCTCTAAACGCTCAAGAATGCGCTCGGTCGGCGTTGTGTCTGCATCGTCCAACCATAGGTCCTGTACCGCGATATGTAGCCTCTTTGTACGTAGAGCATCAACAACAATATGATTACACCAGCGCAGGCCATCGGTAGCGAGACCTATAAAGACAAAACCTGGTTGTTGCTCACTTGTAAGCGGCATGCTATCTATGCTATGTGTAGCTCCCGCTACAATTACCTCTGTCTGTCCAATTCGCTGATGATGATAGGCCGAGTCGTAACCCGCAAGAATGTAGCGGAAGGTAGATTGTTGCTCGATGCTGGCACGTCTCACCTCGACGAGTGGTGTCACAAGACCTCGTTCATACACTCCCTCAATTGGTGCATCCAACACGAGGATTTGTAGGGCTGCACGCTCGATATCGCTTTGCACACGCAACTGTTTCAACGGATCGCCAACTTGCTCACCAACACTACCAAGCCCACATATACCCACCAGCACCTCATGTGCCTTCAGCATCAACGGCTCGATCTCTTCATCTTTTTTAAGCATGGGTGAAAGATAATGTAGTGCTCCCAGTTGCGCGTAACTTACCTGTGGTGCCGGGACAACATACTCGCCCTGCATCTCTACGGGAGTATCATGCTG
>CAXTUE010000149.1:0-7456 GCA_964247355.1 uncultured Ktedonobacteraceae bacterium
TGCTAGTGCTACGGCAGTGTGGATAAACCAACATGCATCAAGCCACACACCTATATCGCAATCAGATTCCATTATACGCTATAAGGGTCATCGCTCCAGTGAGGTGCCAGTATCCACAACTCGTTTGTTTTCAACGGCAGACTCTCACGCACCTACGTCATCAATGCCGTGGAATATCGCGCTTGATCCTGCTCATGGCTATACATGGGTCGCGGAACCGGGTTGCGAACCTTTGCCAAAGTGTCCGACATCCTTTTCCAGCGTCATCGGTCAATACTCATATGCTGATGGTGCCTTCATTCAGGATTTTACAGAACCACAAGGCTTTACAAGCCCATTCTTTGCAGTTGTCGACACGGCTGGCCATGTATGGTTTACGCAGCCGAACAGCGATGCCATTGGCGAATTTGATCCGGTAAACAATGTGTGGCAACAATGGCCCGTCAAGAAAAATACGCAACCATATGCGCTGACGATTGACGCCCACAACAACCTCTGGTTCACTGAGTTTGGTGGTAGTCAAATTGGTTTCTTAAATACAAAGACTCATGCGCTAGTCGAGACGCCAACGCCAACACCCAATAGTGATCCTTATGGCATTACTATTGCTAACAATGGCGTTGTGTGGTTTGCCGAAAACAGAAATGCAGTCAGTCGCATTGGAAGCTTTACCATAACAACTGACGGTAAAATTCAGATTGTTGAGCATCTGGTCAACGCCTTACGCCCGCATTTGATTACCACAGATGCGGCGGGAAACGTCTGGTTTAGCGAGGGCTTTGAAGGATATATCGGCGAATATAATCCTGTTACAGGCACGAATCGTCGCTATCCAGTCTATTTGAGCTACTGTGCAAGTACGCTGATTTGTCCCGCCACTCATATATCAAGTGTACGTGCTGATAACAATGGAAATGTCTGGTTTTCCGATTCATTAAATCAAAAGGTTGGATATCTTGTTCCCGCGACTGGTCAGGTCGTCACACGTACTCTGCCAACGAACGCGCACCCGCATGACGGGCTGACTCTCGACAAGAATGGACGTGTGTGTTTTACAGAGCATAATATGCTTGCCCTCAATGTATGGCCTATGAGTAGCGTGAAATAGCTAGCAATGAAACAAAAATATGGATGGAGCGTTTTGCTGCTCTTAGAGTAGCAAAACGCTCCATCCATATTTTTGTTTCACACAAATTGCCTCTTATGTCTTACTATGCTATACTGACCTGCGAATCTAAAGGAGGAAATACTGCTATGGCTGAAGATACATCATCCTTACAAAATCCTTTTCTCGTTGGCGAACGCCTGTATTTACGTCCTCTTGAGCCTGCACAGGACAATCATGCCTACTCGACATGGCTGAATGATGCAGAAGTGCGCCGCTATTTTTCGGTCTATCCCACGAGTGATGCGCGCGGTAAAGAACGTCTTGAGAACCTGTACAAGAGCTTTGGACATATTATCTTTGGGGTCGCGCTAAAGAGTGACAACACGCTTATTGGTCTTGTTGGTCTCAAGGATATTAACGCGCTCAACCAGAGTGCCGAATTCTATAATATCATTGATGAGGCTTACTGGGGCAAGGGCTATGGTACCGAATGCACAAAATTGATGATTTCTTATGGTTTTATGGAATTGAACCTGAATCGTATTCAGACGCAGGATATGGAAGAAAATATCGGCGGACAACGTGCCGACGAAAAAGCTGGTTTTACCTATGAGGGTACGCTTCGTGAGGTTATTCCGCGCTTCGGCAAATTTCATAATGTACGTGTATATAGTCTGCTGCGCAGCGAATATCTAAAAATGATAGAATAATCTGTTTCACGCTTGTTCATTCTCAGCCACGGGCTGAGAATGAACAAGCGTGAAACAGATTATTCTGATAGAGAAAATAAAACCTATAATGACTACAACAACCGCAATATCTGTGCAGGAAATAACCGATGCGGAGCAATGGAATACGTTTCTAACCAATCAACCGCGTGGTCATTTGCTGCAATCGTATGAGTGGGGCGAACTCAATAAATATCTGGGTGGACGCATCTATCGTCTCGGTGCATTGGAGGATGGACGTTTGATCGGGGCGATGCTCCTGACAGTCGCACCCGTGCCATTACCCGCGAAAGTGCCGGGGATGCAACTCAACTGGCTCTATAGCGTTCGAGGTCCCACCGTCGAACGACCGGACTCACCAGCACTGGCGGCACTTATTGCACACGCTCATACCCTGGCAAAGCGTGAACATGCGGTCGTGTTGCGCATCGAGCCGAACATCGCTGACGATGACCCGGACGAGGATGTATGGCTTGCCGCTTATCATAAGCTCGGCTTTCAGACAAACCCTATAGCGGTACATGGGCGGCGTAGCTGGGTGCTGGACATCCGGCCTGACCTCGATAAGCTGCTTGCGGACTTCAAAATGACGTGGCGGCAGAATGTACGGGCCGCTGAGCGCAAGGGCGTGATTGTGCGTGAGGCCGTTGGAGAAGAGGATTTCGATACCTACTATAAACTGTTAATGGTGACGAGCGAGCGCGACGACTTCTTCATTCATAGCAAAGACTATCATAAAGAGATTCTACGCTACTTCGCGACCAAAGGTGATGCGGTACTGTATCTGGCTGAACATGAGGGCGAGGCTATCGCTGCTAAGATGCTGATTCGCTTCGGCGATTGGTGCTGGGATATGTTTGGCGCGTCTTCCAACGAGAAACGCAATTTGAAGCCAACCTATTTGCTGCAATTCCGTTGCTTCGCGTGGGCAAAGGAGCGCGGCTGTAGCTATTTTGATTTTCGCACAATTCCCGAAATACTGGAACCGGGGGAAGAGATGTGGGGAGTGTATGAATATAAAAAAGGCTACGGAGGCTTTTCGCGCTTGAACATGCCGACGCAGGATTATGTATACCGGCCCTTGCTCTATCGTGGCTGGCGTAAACTGGTCGAGATGCGTCGCGCTCAGCGTCATGCCGAACGGAAAAAAGTCGAAATGGAACGTGCCGCGCGCGGTAAAGCATAGAGGAGGAGCATGGAAGCCAGGATTATTACAGACCGTCAGCAGTGGGACGATTTTGTCGCTGCCTCGGTATGTTGCAATATTACACAATCATACGAGTGGGGCGAACTTGCTCCACATCTTGGAGCAAGCGAGGCGTTACATATTGGCGTTGTCGATGAGCTAACGGGCAATCTCTGCGCTGTTATGCTCATTCTTGTGTCACATGCGCCTGTTATTGCCCGCACCTATTTTTATGCGCCGCGTGGCCCTATTCTCGACGATCCAGACTCGCCCGCTATGACGGTTCTGCTCAATTTTGTCAAGGCGGAGGCGCGCAAACGCAATGCATTCATGCTCAAGGTTGAGCCGAGCGTGTTCGATGACAATACGCGGTGGGCCGATGCGCTGCAAAGGCGCGGCTTTCACGTCAATCCTTTTGCCACACATATCCGGCACGAATGGGTGCTGGACCTGCGACCTGATGAAAAGATGATTCTCGCGGGCATGAAAGAGAAGTGGCGTTACAATATCCGCTTAGCAGGCCGCAAGGGTATCGTGGTACGACGGGGTGAGGGACAGGCTGACCTCGATACGTTTTATCGTATCTACGAGACGACGAGCGAACGCGACCAATTCTTCATTCACGATAAGTCGCACTACGAGGACATTATGCATCTCTTTGGCGAGGGCGACCGTGCGGCGTTATTTCTCGCGGAATACGAGGGACAGGCTATTGCTGGTACCATTGTGTTGCGGTTGGGGCATTGGAGCTGGTATATGTTTGGTGCGTCATCGAATGAGCAGCGCGAACGTATGCCAAACCATCTATTGCAGTGGACGGGTATGCAGTGGGCAAAGGCGCACGATTGCTGGTACTACAACTTCCGTGGTATTCCCGATATCCTTGAGGAGGGGCAAGAGTTGTGGGGCGTCTACGTCTTCAAGCGCGGCTTTGGTGGCTTTCCGATGCGTTCGCTCGCGACACACGATCTTGTCTATCAACCGCTCGTGTATTCGGCCTATCGTCGTTTGCTCGATGTGAAACGCTGGCGCGACGAACGCCGCTATAAAAAAGCGGCGACTCAGTAATGGAAAAGTTCTCATACTCCTAGCTGTACGTGACATCATATTTAAAAAGATAGTATGCCGTAAAGGGGATATGCATGACAGTTGTTGCGCTTATTTTTGGCCTTCTTCTCATTCTCGGCATCTTACAAGATAGCTTTGAGTCAATCGTCTTACCACGTCGCGTCTCGCGCAGAATTCGGCTCGCGCGCCTGTTCTACATCACGATGTGGGGACTCTGGTCTATGCCTGCACGTAAGATGCGTTCGGGGAATAGACGTGAGTATTATTTGAGTTACTTTGGACCGCTCTCACTCATCTTACTGGTGTTTGTGTGGGCCATAATACTCGTTCTGGGTTTTGCGCTTGTGCAGTGGGGTATTGGCTCACAGATCAGCGCGCCAGAAAAAATTCCTGATTTTGGCACCGATCTGTATTTGAGTGGGACGACGTTTATCACTCTGGGACTCGGCGATGTGGTACCGCACGAGGGATGGCCCCGCTTTTTTACTGTACTAGAGTCTGGCATGGGTTTTGCGTTTCTCGCTCTGATTATTGGCTATGTGCCAGTGATTTATCAAGCATTCTCGCGGCGCGAAATCAATATCTCGCTTATGGATGCGCGTGCGGGATCGCCATCAACACCGGTGGAGATGTTACGACGGCACTGTAAGGGAGAGAACACGGCTGAGCTAGTGCAGTTTTTGCGTGAATGGGAGAAGTGGTGCGCCGAGTTGTTGGAAAGCCATCTTTCTTATCCCGTGCTGACCTACTATCGTTCACAACACGAGCGGCAATCATGGCTGGCTGCCCTGACAACGATTCTGGATGTGTGTGCTCTGATTATGGTCGGTCTGAACGATGTGCCGATCAAGCCAGCGAAATTCGTGTTTGCCATCGCGCGCCATGCCGCCGTTGATCTCGCGCAAGTTTATGGTACACCACCCCTGTCAGCCACAAAACGCCTCTCAAAGGGGGATATTGCGTGGCTGCGTAATGAACTTGCTGCACACGATATTTTCTTACATGATGGAGAAGATGCAGAACAGAAACTGGCGGAACTACGTGGCATGTATGAGCCGTTTGTCATTGCACTCTCCTCGCACCTACTCATGTCTCTTCCCACCTGGATACCCGAAGTCGGTAGAGTTGATGATTGGGAGACAAGTGCATGGGACCATTTCCTGGAGTCTACGCCACGCACTCTGGATAGAGCAATTCGCAGGGAGTAAGGGTTCAGCAAGCGCGTTGAAGATATAGCCGATAAATCGGGAGGCGGACGCGGTAAACCTGGTCCCTACGACCTCTGGCGATGCACAAGACGTTTCACTGCGAGTGGAAGCGTAACACTTGTTGAGAGCCAGGAACCGATGAGAATCAGCACGAAGCCCGTGATAATGACGATGTTCAATTGTTCGCCAAGCACAATCACCCCAAGCAACACTGAGACCGCCGGGTTGACATAGGTAAAGACAGTACTACGGCTTGCCCCAACCTCGGCTATAAGCGCATAAAATAACACGTAGGCCAACGCTGTACAAATCAGGCCGAGAATGAGAAGACTGATAATGACTGGTAGCGAAGGAACGTGAGAGGGAAGACGTGTCAGTGCTACTGGAAAGAGTAGGGTCGTCGCGATGGCACATTCAGCAGCAACAACGCCTAGACTGGGAAGTGAGGCGATGATCGGGCGTTTGACAGAGAGAGCACTAACAGAATAACTGGCAGCTGCGAGTAGCACTAACCCTGCTCCCAGCAGTCTTTGCACACCTCCGCTGACATCAAAGCCTAGCAGGACTACTACGCCTAGCAGTCCAATAACTAATCCTACTAATTGCATACCATGAACCCGTTCGCTCGCATCAAAGCGTAGCGCGAGCAGGGCAACAAGGAGTGGTTCAGCAGCGATAAGTAGGCTTGTGAGAGAGGATGCAATGTGCTGTTCGCCGTAGCCGATCAACAAAAATGGTGCCACGATTTGAATGACTGAGAGTAGGAGAAGAGCTAGCCATCGTTTGCGCAAGACGTTCCACTGATTACGAAAAAGTGCTATCGGAACGAGGACGAGTGCGGCAAGGCAGACGCGAGTAAATACGATCGTGGCGGGATCAACCTCCTGCAAGGCAATCTTAATGAAAAAATACGGGATGCCCCAGACCACTGACATTGTAACGAACAAAAGCCACCCTTTACGTGTCATATATCCTCCAACATGCATATAAGCAAAACAAGTTTCTCTCTATGTGCTCATTATTGAGGATACAAGCAAGAACGATGCTTCGTCTTGTATGTTCTTGCGATTGCGCAAACACGTCCTGGAGTGACGCCATACATCTGCTTAAATCGTTTAGTGAGATGGCTTTGGTCTACAAAGCCTGTTTCATAGGCTACAGCAGCGATAGAGGTGCCTGTGAGAAGAAGTTGTTTCGCATGTCGTAAGCGAATGTGATTGAGGTAAACATGAGGAGGGAGTCCCGTTGCCTGATGAAAGGCATGCGCTAGATGAAAGGGAGAGAGTCCGGTGATCTGTGCTAGCTGTGAAAGAGAGATATTGTGCGCGAAGTGTGCTTCCAGGTATTCTTTGGCTACCTGAACCGCTCGTGGTTCTTTACCCATATGCCCTATTACAACGGGACGCTCTGCGTAGTGACTGAACAGGTAGGAGTAGGTACGTAACAGCAAGGACTCACGTTCGAGCAGAGAGCTATCAGTTTCAAGAACGTTATGCAACTGCTGTAAGAGGATAACAAGAGTTGGGTCATAGAGAATGGGTTGTGGAGAGAGGTAGACATGTAGTGGACGTTCGGTCATTGAGTCAAGCACATGTTTCATGAGTTCTACGCTCGGATAGAGCGCACGATAAGCCCAGCCTTGCATGTCATAAACCTCGCCAGTATGAAGCTCATCAGGATTGAGAACAACTATGCTTCCTGCAGGAGCAAACCACGTTGTTCCTCTATAGAGAATAGTGCCGACCCCTTGATCAATGACGCTTGTGACGAACGAGGTATGCCGATGAGGGACAAAAGAGTGGGTCAGGTATTTTGCATGTAGCACTTCCAAATTCTCAAGTTCTGGAACGTGCCAGAAAGTCGCCCGCTCTTGCATACATACTCTCTCCTCTTCGTAGTTTCTCAACACTCGTTGTTATCTTATCATAATCTGAGTTAAAGATACGCAGGAGGTGAAGTTACACACTACAAGAGAATGTCTTCTGTGGGTTACTCGATACCATTAATGTTGTATGCACCTCACGATAGACTACGGCAGGTTTATCAGTCCGGTAGAGCTTCAACTGAACAAATAGACTTTTTGAAGTCTTTGGTGTTACTACAACGGACTGCTCCCATGTCTGATTCGGTGACAGGACAAGGGCAGACCACGACATCA
>CAXTUE010000149.1:7496-9527 GCA_964247355.1 uncultured Ktedonobacteraceae bacterium
CTCGTCAACACCGCAGAATAGGTGACATTGCCTTTTTCAAAGTTGCGTATACCGATGTTGAGATCACATTGTTGCGTGGAATGATTGGCGGGCAGCATCCAGAGTTGCGTAAAGCCCGGACGTGGTTGCTCGGCAACACCACGTGTTGCATAGAGTAAAGATACTACAACAAGGGCACCTGCAAGCGCAAATAACAGTCCATCGCGAATCAGAGCAACGAGGTTTCTCGGAAGCACACTTTGAGCCTGAGGAAGAGACGCTGCCTCACCATTCGCATAGATACGTTTTCTAAGATAGAGAACGGTACCGGCAAAAAGTAGTGTAAGACAACTCAATAGAGCAAGCCACGATTGAGCGCGCAGGCCGAATGGGAACATATTGAGCAGGAAACCACCGAGAATGTCAAGCGTAATACTCAGGCCAATACTGAGGGTAAGACGATAGAAGGTGTCCAGTCCCCGTGTGTGCGTAAGTATCTCTGTGAGCATATAGCCTGGCATAAAAAAGACCAGAGGTAAGGCCAGCACAACCCCCACTGCTGGTATGTTTAGTGGCAGAAGTAGCCAGACAACATTCAGGAGCACAATACCGAGAGCGATAAGAATATCTTTATTTTTCCAATGCACGATTTAGCCCTCCCACGTCGTATATGATAATGTTGCCACCATCGTACACACGGTTGACCTGTGTTGCGGTACTGAATTTTGTAAATGCCTGTGCGTCGATTGGCGATTTGTGATGAAAAGCCCCGTCCTCGGCGATTTCGTAATAGTAGCCCATGAGCGGTAACGAGCGCGTCATGCGCATATCAGTAACAAGATATTGAACGTGTGTCTGTTGCAGCAAGGCTCTATCCTGATCGTCAATGCTTGTCGAGAGAAAGACGGACGAGAGGTCGACGTTATACCCGGTCGAGGTGATAACATTCTGGTCGCCGTATGTTCCTAGCAGGATTTGATTGATGCGATCAGCAACTACGCGGTGGTCTGGCTGCAAATATGCGCGCGTCCATGAAGCTGCTTGTATGCCCTCTGGCTCGATAGAACGTGAATCGGCAAGCACTTCATAGGAGCCAGGAAGTGATGCGGACGCGGGACCGGAACCGAGCACAACGCCACCAATGAAAAGAAGTGACATCAGGCTGGTGAGCACTGCGATATGAACTCGCCGCAAGCGAGCTACGGGCCAGAACTGCACAAGAAAGATCGCGAGTACGGATGCAATTGGGATGAAGAGAAAGGCTGCAGCCCTATCCGCAACTTCCGCGCCTGTATTCGTGAGTCGAAACGCCTGACTCAGAGGATAAAGCAGGGAAAAGATTCCAAGCGTGTAGGCAAAGGCGTTCGTTCGATAACGTTTCCAGAGACAGAGCAGGCCAAAGGGCAAGCCGAGCATAATAATGAGTATCGAAGAAATGGTCAGTATGCGCTCCCAGGTAGGAGTTGCTGGCCCGGAATAATTGACAAACAAGTGGCGTGCGCTTCCTGTTCCGCTAATAATATGTCCCATTTCGCCCAACGCGACGTTCATGAACGAGGTGAGGTAATCGACAACAGGATTGGCACCTTGTAGGACGCTGAAGACCGATACGCTTAGCCCCAAAGCAGTGGTAAGTGCTAATGCTGAACGGTGAAGAGAAGAGAGGCGTTTACAGGCGTAGATGACGGTCCAGCAAACGAGCAGAGCGTCAAAGAAAAAATCTGTTACATGATGTGTGAAAACGACGGCGATAAGCACGAGCCATGCGGTCAATGTGATCCAGCGCAAGTCATAGTACAAATCGTCACGTCCCGCTTTCGAGAATTTGACCAGAGGTGCCAGTGGTTCAAGGCGTGTCAGGCGAACAGTGACGGTTTGATGCGGCGACAGGGCAAATAGCATTAACGTGGCCAGTGGTAACGCTAGCGACTCATAGCCATACTGGGCGTCGAACAGCAGGAAATGCGGATTTACCATGTACAGCAGTGTTGCCAGACTTGCGGCGCGTGCAGAGCGAAGCAGTTGCTCGTTCAGTGCGAACAGGGCCAATAC
>CAXTUE010000150.1:0-9518 GCA_964247355.1 uncultured Ktedonobacteraceae bacterium
CGCGTTGCTCGATAAAGCCAACCATCAGGAAGAGCGCTGCAGTCGTGATACCGTGATTGACCATTTGTAACACCGATCCCTCGGTTCCCTGCACATTGAAGGCAAACATGCCGAGCATGACCACGCCGAGGTGACTGATACTGGAATAGCCGAGCAAGCGTTTCATATCGGTTTGTGTTAAGGCCAACACCGCGCAATAGAGAATACCGATTACCGCTAGTGTGTTGAACAGAGGCGCAAGGGTCTGCGCGGCCTGTGGAAAGAGCGGAATGCAGAAGCGCAAAAAGCCGTATGCTCCCGTCTTCGACATCGCGCCCGCCAGCATCGCCGTTACAGGTGCAGGTGCCTCGCTATAGGTATCCGGCAGCCAGCTATGGAACGGAACAAAGGGTACCTTGACCGCGAAGGCGGCTGCGAACGCCAGGAAGAGCCATATCTGTGTAGCGTTATCCAGTTTTGTGTTGAGCAACGATGATAGCTCAAGTGTATAGCCACCACCCGCCGCTAGCTGGTGATAATAGCCAATGGCGATCACGCCCGCCAACATAATCAAGCTGCCAACAGAGGTGAAAAGCACAAACTTGAACGCGGCATAGATGCGTCTCGAACCACCCCAACTGCCAACCAGGAAGTAGGCCGGAATGAGCATGAGTTCCCAGAAAATGTAGAACAGGAACAGGTTCGTCGCGACAAACACGCCGATAACGCCACATTCGAGCAGCAGCATGAAGGCCATGTAGTTCTTGACCTTCTGCTCAATTGGAAACGAGGCAAGAATACAAATCGGCGTCAAAAGTGCCGTCAGGACCACGAGCAGAACGCTGATGCCATCGACGCCGAGACTATAGTTGATGCCAAGTGACGAAATCCATGTCAGCTTCTCCATGAACAGAAATGTCCCCGCAAAGGTCGCGCTTACATTCGATTGCGAATAACCAAGCAGCAAGCCCAGAGCGAGTAGTAGATTTGCGCCCGCGACTGCGAATGCCGTCCAGCGTATTACGTCAAGCCGCTCCTTTGGCAAGAAGAGGATTGCGATGCCTCCCACGAGCGGGAGAAAGGTAATTGTTGTTAATAGTGGAAACATGGTCGTACTTACCCTCTCACCACGAAGTAGACAACGATCAGGACGGCACCCAGCAGAATTGCCAGGGCGTAGTTACGCACATACCCTGTCTGTAAACGACGCAGACCAGCACTTGTGCCCCGAAATAGCGACGCAAAGCCACGCGCTCCACCATCCAGCGCATCGCCTTCCAGGAAGCGTGTCGCGGCACGGGCAAAGGCGAGAATGGGATTGATGAGCAACAGCGTCAGGCCCTCATCGACATAATATTTGTGAAGCACAAGATGGTACAAGGGGCTTCGATTCTCTTTATAGGCAAAGCCACGTCGATACAGGGCATAAGCCGCAAGAATACCAACGATTGCAAGCGCGAGGCTTAAGCCTGTTGAGGTCCATTCGGTAGCTAACGACGCCTCAAGAACAGGTGCGCGTGTGCCGAGAAAGCCTGAGAGTGGATGCCAGTTCGAGGCACCGAAGATTGCCAGCGAACCAACAAAGCCGCCGATGACTGAGAGCACCGCAAGAATTGCCAGTGGTACCCACATGATTGGTCCCACTTCATGCACATCGCTGTAACGTACATTGCCCGCGTGGTGGCCACCCGATTCATCGTCATCGTGCTGTGCTACGGCTGTGCCACCACGATAGGTGCCAAAGAAGATACCGAAGAAGAGACGGAACATATAGAACGCGGTGAGGCCAGCCGTGAGCAATCCGACGATCCAGAGAACGTAAAACCATATATTGCCCGTTGCGTTCGCGTGAGCCAGCATTGCGCCAAGTATCTCGTCCTTGCTCCAGAAGCCGGCGAAAGGAAAGATACCGCTAATGGCAAGGGCCGCGACCAAGAATGTCCAGAACGTGATGGGTAGCTTACCGCGTAAACCGCCCATCTTGCGCATATCCTGCTCACCGCCGAGCGCATGAATGACCGCACCCGCACCGAGGAAAAGCAATGCTTTGAAGTAGGCATGCGTCGTGAGGTGGAAGATACCCGCGTTATAATTACCCGCACCCTCGCCCAGGAACATATAGCCAAGCTGACTGATGGTTGAGTAAGCCAGGACGCGCTTGATATCGAGTTGGAATAGCGCAATCGTAGCGGCAAACACTGCCGTCGCGCCACCAATAGCGGCAACGGTATTGAGTGCGATAGGCGCGGCAGTGAACAGCGTATTGGCTCGTGCCACGAGATAGACGCCAGCCGTCACCATTGTTGCCGCGTGAATCAGCGCGCTGACAGGAGTTGGACCCTCCATCGCGTCAGGCAACCACATGTAGAGCGGCAACTGCGCGGATTTCGCGGCACAGGCCACGAAGAGCAAGAGACAGATAGCGGTCAACACTCCCGTTGAGGCGCCACCAACATTGCTGAACACGCTCTGATAGTTGAGAGTGCCAAAGTTTATGAAAATCAGGAAGATGGCGAGCATCAAGCCAACGTCGCCAATGATATTGATGACGAGTGCCTTTTGTGCCGCCGCGATAGCTTTGCGACGCTGATACCAGAAACCAATGAGCAGGAACGATGCCAGACCAACCAGTCCCCAGCCGACAAGCAGGAACAGGAAATTGTCCGCGAGCACTAGCAAGACCATTGAGAAAATAAAGAAGTTCAGATAGGCAAAGAAACGCCAGAAACTCGGATCGTCCTCCATGTAGCCTGCTGAGTAAATATGGATAAGCAGACCAACGCCGGTGACAATCATTAGAAGCGTTGCAGATAATGGGTCATAGAGCAATCCAAAGTTCAGTTGAAAAGTACCAGATGCGACCCATGTATAGATCGTCGAGTCGGCAACACGTGCCGAGTCGGGCGTTGTGCCGAGCATGGAGAGAAAGCTGATGGCGGCACACACAAAGGCCAAGCCACAGGCTCCCCATGCGATAGCAAGAATAGGTGTGCGTGTCAGCGACCTGCCGAGTATACCCAGGAGCATAAAGCCCAGCAGGGGTAGGACGAGCACCCATAAACTAAGATTTGTCATGCAGTTAGCCTCGCAATACGTTCATTTCGTCAACATCAATATTGCGGCGTGTACGGAAGATGGAGACGATAATTGCTAGACCGACGACGACCTCTGCGGCAGCCACGGTGAGCACGAGAAAAACAAACATTTGTCCATCAGCCGAGTCGAGAAAGCGTGAGAAGGCCACAAAAGAGAGGTTGACGGCATTGAGCATCAATTCAATAGACATAAATATAACAAGCGGGCTACGCCGGATAAGCACGCCCAGGACACCAATAGTGAATAATATTGCACTCACGATGAGATATGCTGATAATGGCATAAAAGATACTCCTAAGCTCTGCGCCCAAAAACCATTGCGCCAAGAATGGCAACGACGATGAGAAGGCTTGTTACCTCGAATGGAAAGGCAAAGCCGTGAAAGAGGGCCAGACCGAATGCCTCGATGTTGCCATGTTTGACCACAGCCGCTTGCAAGCTTTCGCTCACAGGTGCTTTTGTAGTCGCGGTGTTAGCTGCTCCTGTGAAAAGCAGGTAGCTCAAGGCACCGACAAGCGAGAGGCCAAGAATGCCACCGACGATACGCTGCCAGGAAATGGGGTCGCGCAATCCTTCTACATCGTCACCATCTGGCGCAAGCATCGTGACGACAAAGAGGAAGAGCACCATGATTGCCCCTGCATAAATCAGGATTTGCACGATGGCGATGAACATTGCTCCCAACTGTAGATAGAAAAGCGCGAGAAAGATGAGCGTCAAAATAAGGCTCAAGGCACTATGTACGGCGTTTCTAAATGAGATAACGCCAAGTGCGGAGGCGGTGGTTGCGACCGCCAGCACGTAAAAGGCGATGATTGTTGGGGTATCCATTAGAGTTTTCTCCTGTCCTCATCCTGCTCTTCATCCGTCAGCAGCACAGGACGCTCAAGATGGGCGTTGCCAAGTCCAACGGCGGCGGCACTGGTATAGGAACCGTCAAAAACTTTCGTGTCTTGCGGCACTGGTTGTGCAGCATCCTGTGGCGCGGCTTCTGCCCATACGTCGTTTGAACCAACGGTATGCTGCCCCTTCGGTTCCAGTAGTTGTTCTTTATGAAAGACGAGATTTTCGGGATAGTAGGCGGCGAGTTTGTAGTCATGTTCCAGCGTGATTGCGCCCGTGGGACATGCCGCCTGACAATAGCCACAGAAGATGCAGCGTAACAGGTTGACATCGAACGTTTTCGCGTAACGCTCGCCAGCCGAGACGCGGTTCTCCTCGGTATTCTCCTCGGCCTCGATATAGATCGCGTCGGCGGGACAGGCACCCGCACAGAGGTAGCAGCCGACGCAACGTTCGAGATCGTTCTCATAACGGTGCAGGACGTGGCGACCCCGGAAGCGCGGCGGCAACTGTCGCTCCTCTTCTGGATACGAGATAGTGGTTGGCTTCTTGCCTATGTTCTTAAGCGTCGTCGCCATACCCTTAATGATATCGAAAGACATGTGTATGCTCCTTGCCAATATGTAACATCGCTAGTATTAGTATATGCCTACTGTAAATCGTCTGACTGTAAATATTCTGGTTGGGTTTTGAGTTCGTCGAGCTTTAAGACTTTAAGTTCAGGTAAGGATGGTAGCTTTAAATCATTTGTTAGAAAGTGAGTAGCATTCATCTTAATAGCAGTTGCCATTTGAATCGAGTCAGGAGTACGAATATTATGAAAAGCTCTAAGTTGTGCGGCTTCTTCGGCAATATCTTGATCTAAGTTTACGATTGTAAAGCCTACCGAATCTAGTAAAATATCGCGGTATCTTTGAGCTAGCTCTACATCTCCATGTTTAATAGGATGAACGAGTACCTCTAGTAACGTTATGGTAGATGCAATAACTGAAATTTCGTTGTTTTGTACTGCTAAGAAAAATGGTTTAAGTAGTTCTACGTTAGCTGGTTGCTTTTCGACGAAAGCAATGAGAGGTGTTGTATCTAACCCAACAGTCTTCCCACGTAACTCTGCTACCCATCCCATGAATTTCGCTCCTCATCTACATACTTCTGAGGATCAATACCTTCCCATATTTCTTTTCCCAGACCCTCCAATTCTAAAAGACTGTGGCGTGGTTTAGCTTTAGGTTTACTAAGGATTGTTTCCAAGTCTTTTAGCAAACGACGTTGTTCCTGTAGTGGAAAATTTTGAATTTGGTTAAGTATCTCATTGTAAGAATAAGAAGTTGACATAGTTTTTCCCCTCCTTAATTTGCTTAAATAGCATCTCGCCCAATCATAGCAAAATTGTTAACGCTTGTCACGTTCAAACCGAATTTGTAAATATGCATCGCTCGACATTATATTTTCCCATTTTATGTCATCCGTAGGGGTCTACATTCTATTACACCCTGTTGGCGATTGACCATGTTAGTAGGATTGATGGAACGTTTCAACATAACTCGAACGTGGTTCATTGCCAAGAGGGTGTAATAGAATGTAGACCCTTACATGTTGTTCAATCCTGCTAACATGGTCAATCGCCGAAGGGGTGTGATGAAATCAGACCCGTACAGACCGTTCAATCTAAACATTTCTTTATTCAGGTGCGATAGTGGCGAAAGCGGTTATGCTTTCGCCACTGGTGTCTGTGCTGTCTCTCCCGTTGGCTCAGCCTCTATGACGACGGGTGCGTTGATTTTCTCGAATTTGGCGAGGCGCACGGATGTTGGTAGAACAGCTTTTGTGGTACCCTTGCCGTCGTGTTTGTCGAGCGTGGTACCGGTGAAACGGGTGCCTTCGGTGACGCTATGACGTTGAATGTAGACCAACAGGCCGACGACGATGGCGAGACCGACGATGCCGTTGATCCACCATGGCAGACCGAACGCGACCACGATGGCCGTGATGACGACGTTGAGGACGGCGAGCGGCAAAAGCGTTTGCCAGCCGAGATGCATCAGGCGGTCATAGCGGATACGGGGCAGCGTGGCCCGTAGCCAGATAAAAAAGAACAGGAATATGGCGACCTTGACCAGGAAGATGAGAATTGAGACACCAGGAATGTTTTCAAGACCAAAGCCGAAGAAGCCCCAGCCACCCAGGAAGAGCGTTGCAGCGACCGCACTGACGGTAATCATATTGATATATTCGGCCATCTGGTACAGACTCCAGCGCAGTCCACTGTACTCTGTGAGATAGCCAGCCGTTAGCTCTTGCTCCGCCTCTGGCAGATCGAAAGGAGCGCGGTTGACTTCGGCGATGCCCGCGATAACATAGAGCACAAAGCCGAGCGGTTGTGCAGCGATAAACCAGATGCCCTGTCCCGTTGGATTCGATGCGCTGAACGGCAATTGAGCATGTACGATGCCGACCATGCTCAATGTACCCGCCCACATCAATGTGCCACTGAGCGCGAGGCCGAGGCTAGTTTCGTAGGAGACCATCTGGGCCGCGCTACGCAGTGAACCAAGCAGCGAATAGCGATTGCCGGAGGCCCACCCACCAAGCACAATACCGTAGACGGCGAGCGATGAGATCGAGAGTATCCAGAGAATGCCGATGTTGACATCGCCAATCACGGGGTCCCAGACGCTGGTCTTGCCACTAATCCAGTTGTTGCCAAGCGGCACAACAGCGAAGGCGGAGATTGCGACAACGACTGAGATGATTGGCGCGATGAGAAACACGAGCTTTTTGGCCTGTGCAGGCACAAACTGCTCCTTGAACGCCATCTTAATGCCATCCGCGACCGGTTGGAATATGCCGAATGGACCAGCTCGGTTTGGGCCGATGCGACCCTGGATGCGAGCAATGACCACACGCTCAACGAGCGTCATGTATGCAAAGGCCGTGAGCAAGATGAAAATGACAATAGCACTTTTAACGATTGTAGCAATGACATCAATATGTTGGTTGATAAAATCAAGCATGTGCCACCTCCTGTTCTTGCATAATGCGTACGCCCTGCTGCCCCAGGTCTTCCCATTCGAGACCTGCATAGAAGGCATTGTTTTCGGCGATTTCGTGCAGAATATCGGCGGGTGTCTCGTAGTCCCAGGTCGTGCCAAGATGTTGCGCAAGCTCGATCAGGATTTCCCAATCAGCTCTTGCTCCAGGCAATGGACGTAGGCTACGACGAATGGCCTGTACATGCGCATCGACGTTGGTCATGCTGCCATCCTTCTCGGCAAAGGTCACGGCGGGGAAGACCACATCAGCCTGTTGCGCGGTCTCGGTCAGCAGAATATCCTGTACAACGATAAATTCTAGTGACGAAGGCAGTTCAGGCTTCGACAGGTGACGCACAGGATTAGCACCCATGACGAATAGGGCCTTGATATCTGAACTGCTCAACATCTCATCATAGGATTTGCCGACCTCTGACGCTGCTTGATAACCAGGAAGAGCACCAGGCAGAAGTCCCATATCGCGCGCACCGAGCGAGTTAGCATCCTCGAAGAGTGGCCCAACGCCAGCACCTGGACGCCCGATATTGCCAGTAATTATAGCAAGAGCTTGCAGGTCTGCCGCCAGACTTTCGCAATTTGGATCGAGGGTTGCCATCTCATCGTAAAGGATAATGGCTCCTTTTGCCTCTGCGATTTCGTGTGCAAGTTCTGCTAGCTGAGATGTAACATCTGCCCTCAACGCTGTTGCATACTCTTGCGTTGTTGCATTGTCTCGCCTCACTCTCGTATCCACCTGCTCGTTAGGAGTTCTAAGTGTTTCACTCTTTACAACGTTGTTAAGCAACAGTCTCGCAGCCGCTCCCGCGCCATACTCTGGAATGGTAATCTTACGTACTGCAAATCTATCAAGTTCAGTAACGTCCGAGTTAATGATGAAGATTTTCGCTCCCGCCTTCATTGCTTTTTTGATGCGCAGGTTCAGCACGGGTTGACGCTTGTAGGGGTCCGAGGCAATCAAGACAATGTGTGATGCCTTCTCGATTTCGGCAATGCTGTTTGTCATGCGCCATGGCTGGTTAGTCAAAGCATCGCGAACTCCTGGAAAGTTGCCGTGATGATGGTCCACGTTCGGCGTCTTGAGCACGGTGCGCAACAATTTCTGGAATAGATATGCCTCTTCGTTGGTGGTGCGAGTTGAGCCGATGCCGCCAATGGACTGTGCGCCATGTTTAGCGGTGATATCTTTGAGGCGTTTGGCCGTATAGTAGAATGCCTCGTCCCATGTGGCGGGTACAAGCGTACCACTGCGCCGAATCATGGGTGTGCGCAGGCGTTGTGGACTGTTGACGAACTCGAAGCCCCAGCGTCCACGGTCGCACAGCCAGCCATCGTCGATCTCGTCGTTCGCACGGGACATCAGGCGCATGACCTTATCGACACGCACATCGACGCGCGCATTGCAGCCAACGCTACAGTTGTTGCACACGCTGGGTGTACGCTTGAGTTCCCACGGGCGCGACTTGAATCGATATGAGGAAGCCGTCAACGCTCCCACCGGACAGATTTCAACGGTGTTGCCGGAGAAAACGGAGTCGAAGGCGGAGTCAGGAGCCGTGCCGACCTCCATTTTGTAGCCACGCGAAATCATCACGAGGCCGTTGTCCATCGAGATTTCCGAGCTAAAGCGTGTGCAACGCTGGCACAGAATACAGCGTTCGCGGTCTAGCACAATATTGTCACTGACCGGCACGGCCTTTTGATAGTGGCGTTTGTGCTGGTCGAAGCGTGTTCCACCGGGGCCGTGACGTAGCGTGTAGTCTTGCAGGTCACATTCGCCACCCTTGTCACACACGGGACAGTCGAGTGGGTGATTGATGAGCAGAAATTCGAGTGTGCCGCGACGTGCCTTGAGGACCTTTTCGGTCTTGGTATGCACAATCATGCCCTCGCTGACGGGCGTGGTACACGCGGTCTGCGGTGGCTTGGGCAGCTTTTCGATTTCGACAAAGCACATACGGCACGCGCCCAGTGGCGGCATCTTGGGATGGTAGCAATAAATAGGAACTTCTATTCCAGCCTGTTTTGCCGCCGCCCACACCAGCGTTCCAGGAGGAACCTCGACGGGCTTACCGTCAATGGTGAGGTGTATTAATTCGTCTTTTTTCTCTTCTGGCATATGATTTCTTCTTAATAGTAAATTATTGTGTTTGTGGAAATGCAAAACCGGCGCGTTTGCATTTACACAAAAACAAAATTTTTATCTTGCTCCTGCATGTAGAGCGGCACCTTCGACGGCTCCTGTTTCGGCGGAGCGAACGGAGTTCGGGCCGACCATGCAATGGCCGTGAGTAACATGATATTCAAATTCTTCGCGGAAAAGCTTGATGCCACTGGTGATCGAACTGGTGGCGGCATCGCCAAGTGGACAGAAGGATTTACCGCTAATGTTGTCGCAGATATCGACCAGCAGTTTGATGTCGCTTTCCTTGCCATGTCCATGTTCGAGCCGTTCAAAGATTTCGGTGAGCCAGTAGGTCCCCTCGCGACACGGTGTACACTTGCCACAGGACTCATCACGATAGAACTCAGTCATGCGCAAAATGGCAC
>CAXTUE010000151.1:0-9487 GCA_964247355.1 uncultured Ktedonobacteraceae bacterium
ATCACCCTTCATACTAACTTGATACCAGCCATCGGCTTCTATGATCTTAATGACCTCGCGGACTTTCATGTATCGCTCTATCTCTGCATCTTATTTTCTTACATAATTATACCACTGTTTCATGTTCCACTACTACGAGCATGCACTTTCTTTGTAATAGGAGGTTTAGGTTTATTCTCGACAGGCCAGAAGTAGGGAAGGTCAGAAGGCACACGCCAACCAAGTGTGCTATAGTATTCAGGAAATTTGCGAAGCAGGTTCGATTGATGCGACTCGTGGATGCGCGGATCGCCGAGCCACCAGGGGAGCGTAATGACACCTTCCACCTCGTAGTATTGCATCGTGTTTTGATAGCCCCTGCGCTCCCATTCGACAATCATGCAGTTGGTATATATCTTTAACGCATCTTCATAGCCGCGCCACATATTCACGGCGGGATGATTGACCCAGCCACCAACATATTCCGGTGGTTTCGTGACCACATTCAGTATTTGCAGAGCCTCTACCCGTTGCTTGCCCAGACGTTTATCGTCAAGAACATGGGCAGTATCGTAAAATGATGCATAGGGAAGAAATGTTTGCATATCTGCTTCATCCTACCTCCTTTTAAAGAAACACGTTTCGCTGTGCGGAATGGTTGCAATACATAACCTAATATTATAGATATTTTATCCATATACAGAGCAAAAATTGCCCTTGACTTTTATTTCCTTCGTTAGGTATACTTGTGGAAGTATACATTTGAAGGCTATTTAACAATCGAATATATGCAGTATAACAACTGCTCTCATCAAGAGAGGTGGAGGGTAACGGCCCGATGAAACCCGGCAACCCGCAGGCAATGAAGCATGCAGGGTGCAAATTCCGGCGGATACGTCAGTATCGCGCAAGATGAGGGGATTGAGCAAAGACGCTACCCCTTATGTTAAGGGGTTTTTTATTGGCGAAATTCTTTCCATACGTATATTCTCAGCACATTACAAGTTGAGCACAAGAAAACAGTGACGAGGACGAGTAAATGAAACGGGTGGGCACAGAGAGCCGGTGATGATGTGATACCGGCCCCATACCAGCGTTGAATATGACCTCCGAGTTGCGGGTTGAACACCTACAGGTAATTAGACTCTGCCGTGTAGCCACGTTATGGCTAAGAGTATGTATGATGACTACATACTTATCAAGGTTGATGTCGTGAGGCATTGACAAAACCAGGGTGGTACCGCGAAGACGTTTACCCCTCGCCCCTGCTAGGGTGAGGGTTTTTTTGTACCTTTTTCGCAACTATTCTTAGCATTTCCACATGCAGTTAGAAAGGAGTAAGAAATGACGTTACACAATAGCAGTCGTGTTCAGGTCAGTGCCTTGCACACAACTCCTGCTCTTGCTGCTACCGAGGCATATAACGCCTCTACGTACACATTCGACAATCTGGCCCTGCAGCACGGCGATGTGTTGCAATCCGTCACACTTGCCTATGAAACATGGGGGACGCTCAATGTTGAGGGCACGAACGCAATTTTGATTACGCATGCCCTCACAGGGAGTGCGCATGCTCATGATGTAGAGCAGCCGGACGACCCTAAAACAGCATGGTGGAATCCGCTGATTGGTCCTGGGAGGTCATTCGATACGTCTCGCTACTTTGTTATCTGCTCGAATATCCTGGGCAGTTGCTACGGGAGCACCGGCCCTTCATCGCTCAACCCGCACACGGGACAGCCTTACGGCATGGACTTTCCCGTCGTTACAATTCGCGATATGGTGCATGCGCAACGGCACCTGCTCGAGCATCTTGGTGTGCGACAACTGGCGATGGTCGCGGGCGGTTCCATTGGGGGACTGCAAGCGTTAGAATGGGCCGTCACCTACCCCGATCTCGTACAAAATGTGGCGGTTATCGCGGCAACACCAGCTCTCACCGCACAAGCTATCGCCTTTAGCGAGGTCGAACGACAGGCAATCATGGCGGACCCACAGTGGCAAGGTGGAAACTACGCATCTGGGCAGGGACCGACAACGGGGCTTGCCATCGCGCGGATGTTGGCGATGGTTACATATCAGAGCGAAGAAGGCATGGAGCTGCGCTTTGGACGACAGCCAGCGCGTCGACTCGACATTCCTTCACCAAGCCATGCCGCCAATATCGGAGGACGCTTTGATGTTGAAGGCTACCTGTATCATCAGGGAGCATCGCTAGCGCATCGCTTTGACGCCAATAGCTACCTCTACATCAGTCGTGCAATGGACCTGTATGATGTCAGCGAGGGCTATCCCTCGTTAGAGTCCGCACTGAGCCGCTTGCAGAGCAAAGCACTCTTTGTGGGCATTCGCTCGGATTTCTTGTTTCCAGCCGCTAATGTGCGCTGGCTCGCCGAGAAAGTTCAGGCACTCGGCGGGGACGCGACGTATATTGAACTAGATTCGCCACACGGTCACGACGCCTTTCTCAAGGAATGGAGTCAAATGGCCGATGCGTTATCCAGAGTTTTCTAAGGGAGCATTTTCTCATGGCTTTAAATAGCAATCGCAGTTATGGTTTTGAAACACTTTCACTCCATGCCGGTCAGGAAACGGCAGATAGCGCGACAGGCGCGCGCGCAGTTCCCATTTACCAGACAACCTCGTATGTCTTCGACAGTCCAGAACACGCCGCAAACCTCTTCGCGCTCAAGCAGTTTGGCAATATCTACACACGCATTATGAATCCGACACAGGATGCATTCGAGCGTCGTATTGCAGCACTTGAGGGCGGTGTTGGTGCGCTAGCAACCTCATCTGGTCAAGCGGCGGAGACGATGGCAATTCTCAATATTGCTGAAGCAGGCGATGAGATCATTTCGTCGGCAAGCCTCTACGGTGGCACTTATAATCTCTTCCACTACACGCTACCAAAACTGGGTGTGAAGGTTCACTTTGTCGATAGCCGCAATCCTGAAAACATTCGTCCGCTCGTCAATGAGAAGACAAGAGCGGTATATGCTGAGACGCTAGGTAATCCACGTCTCGATACGCTAGATATTCAAGCAACAGCAGATGTGGCACACGAATATGGCCTGCCGCTCATACTTGACAACACCCTGCCCTCGCCTTATCTAGTGCAGCCATTGAAGCATGGAGCGGACATCGTTGTTCACTCTGCAACAAAGTTTATCGGTGGACATGGCACCTCGATTGGCGGCGTCATCGTCGACGGGGGTAAGTTCGATTGGGGCGCGAGTGGTCGTTTCAAGTCACTCACAGAGCCAGACCCATCGTATCATGGCCTGCGCTATGTCGATGCACTCGGCCCTATCGCCTATATTATCAAGGCGCGTGTCCAACTGCTGCGTGATCTTGGTGCCGCTATCACGCCGTTCAACTCGTGGCTCTTCCTACAGGGCTTGGAGACACTACCCCTGCGTATGGAGCGTCATAGTCAGAACGCACAGAAGATCGCTGAATTCCTTGAGGGACATCCGTCCGTCGAGTGGGTGCAGTATCCCGGCCTCAAGAGTCATCCACAGCACGAGATCGCGCAGAAATACTTCACGCACGGTCAGTACGGTGCCATCATCGGCTTCGGCATCAAGGGCGGCTTAGAAGCGGGCAAGCAGTTGATTCGTCATATCGAACTCTTCTCGCACCTCGCGAACGTGGGCGATGCCAAGTCGCTCATTATTCATCCAGCCAGCACCACTCACTCACAATTGGTGCCAGAAGAGCAGTTCGAGACAGGCGTCACGCCCGACTTTATCCGTCTCTCTGTTGGCCTGGAAACGGTTGAAGACCTGATCGACGACCTCGATTCAGCGTTGAGGGCCGCAGTCGCCAGTGCCAGCGAACCCGCAAACGCGTAATGAATATGTAGGGACCGATTTATCACGTCCTCGTGGCGAAACGATTCGTCACGAGGACGTGATAAATCGGTCCCTACAACCAAATGCATCTAGCTAGTACAATTATGGAGCACAATATCATGGAGCAAGCAGTTAGCGTGTTGAAGTTTGGTGGCACATCGGTTGGCACAGGTGAGCGCATTCGTCAGGTGGCAAAGATTATTGCGCGCACACTGCATACTTCCGACGAAGCATTTCCGGTCGTGGTCGTCTCGGCGATGTCGGGTATTACGGAATTACTGTTGAGTATCGCGCGTCACATATGCGTCGGTGCATATGAAGAAAGCGAGACTGAGTTTAGCACGTTGCGTTCCAAACACCTGGAAGCAGCCGAGAAGATTGTGCGTCATACCGAAGCTCTACCACAACTTCAACAGGACCTTGAAGAGGCACTGACCGCGCTTACTTCTGATATTGCGTTACTTCGTGAAGCAGCCGAAGCAGGACAGGAAACATTTCTACGTACCGCCGCCGTTGCCTCATGGGGAGAACGGCTCTCAATTCTTCTGGTCGCTGCTGCCGTCAATGATTATGGTGTAGAGGCACAACCTGTGCGCCAGGAAGTGATTGTCACCAGCCATCCTAAAGCTGATAGTTCGCAACCCTTTGGTGTTGTCGTCGGTGCCGATCCATTGGCAGAGGAAACACGTGCCAATGCTCAGGCATTCATACATCCGCTTGTTGAACGCGGCGTAGTGCCAATCGCAGCAGGCTTTATTGGGCGTACCATAACGGGCTACGTAACCACGCTTGGACGCAACGGATCCGATTATTCCGCAACAGTCATAGGCGCGGCACTCGACTGCATAGAGGTCACAATCTATACGGACGTGGATGGCGTTTTGACGGCGGACCCACGTCTCGTTGCCAATGCCCGCTTGCTCACCCATCTCTCGTATGCTGAGGCCGCACGTCTCTCATGGTTTGGCGCGAAGGTGTTACACCCACGTACCCTCATTCCAATCGCCGCCCGCAACATTCCCGTGCGTGTGCGCAACACGTTCCGTTCACACGTCAAGGGAACCGTCGTCGGACCCGTAGGCAATGCGCAAAGCGGAGCTTCTGCGATTACCATTCGTCGCAACCTCGCGCTTGTGACGGTAGAAAGTACCGACCTGTTTGGCGCGCCTGAAAACGCTGGACAGGTCTTCGCACTTGCTGCCCGTGCTGGTGCTGCTCCCGTTGCTATATGCTCCTCATCAGGCCATCACCTCTCGTTCGTTGTCGAGGAAAAAGCTCTTGAGTCCGTGGTGGAATTACTACAGCATGATATGAAAACGGGCGATTGGCGCGTACGTAGTCGTAGAGGACTTGCTGCCTGTGCCTGCATTGGTTCCGGCTTTACCGTTGACCCGATGAGTCCCGCCCGCGCTATCACTGCCCTCGCCC
Source organism: uncultured Ktedonobacteraceae bacterium (assembly GCA_964247355.1). Taxonomy (GTDB): domain Bacteria; phylum Chloroflexota; class Ktedonobacteria; order Ktedonobacterales; family Ktedonobacteraceae; genus JBBQVS01. The sequence goes on from CAXTUE010000151.1 coordinate 5,265, forward strand.
GTGAGCATATTCCCGTTATCACAGAGGGTGCCTCTGAACTAGGCATTACGCTGATTGTAGAAGACAAGGATAGCCAGAGCGCATTACGTTGCCTGCATCGCGATTTGATTGCACCCGTTATTCCGCTTGTGCGTCACGCGCCATCGACAGAAAAACACCGCGAAAGTGTGCGGTCTTGATATCATACATAATGGTAATGGAATCCTGTAGGAGTCTAATTCTATTACACCTTTGTCGGCAATCGACCATGTTGGAGGATTGTTGGAACGTCCCTCAATCCTTCGGACAATATCAATTGGCACAAGGGTGTAATAGAATTAGACCCCTACAGGATTTGTTCATGCAGATGAGCATTTTTCTGTAGGAGAGACTATATGAAATCAAAACGCCGTATCCCAGTTGGAGTACTTGGCGCGACGGGCATGGTTGGACAGCGCTTTATCGAATTGTTGCAAGGGCATCCGTGGTTTGAACTGGTCGCGGTGGCGGCATCGGAGCAACATGGCGGTCGTGCCTATGCGGAGTCAACGCGCTGGCGCTTGCCGAATAGCGAGATGCCTTCTTCAGTCGCATCGCTGCCAGTGGTTGCCTGTCGACCGGAAGCACTACCAGATGTAAAAATCGTTTTTTCAGCGTTGCCCGGAGGCGAGGAAACGAATACAGCGGAACTGGCCTTTGCACAAGCGGGAGTCGCCGTTTTTAGCAATGCGAAGAACTTTCGGATGACTCCCGATGTGCCACTGCTTATACCTGAGGTCAACGCTGACTCTATTGTGGCCATTCAGCAGCAACGCAAACAACGCGGCTGGTCAGGCTGCATCGTCACCAACGCGAATTGTTCGGCGACTCCGCTTGTAATGGCACTCAAACCGCTCCAGCAGAAATTCGGCGTGAGCAAAGTGCTTGTGACAACGATGCAAGCTATTTCTGGCGCGGGTTATCCTGGTCTCTCGGCATATGACATGCTTGATAATGTCGTGCCCTATATCGGCGGCGAAGAGGAGAAGATGGAGAGCGAGACGCTCAAGATGCTCGGCGAGTGGCGCGAGGGACAAGGCTTTGTGAACGCGCCAATGGTAGTGAGTGCGCACTGTAACCGTGTCTCGACGCGTGAGGGCCATCTTGAGTGTGCCAGCATCGAACTTGAACGCGACGCCTCGCCCGAAGAAATTATCGACGTGTGGAACAGCTACGAGCCAGAGCCGCAACGCTTCAAGTTGCCATCGGCACCCGCGAACCCTCTGGTATATCGCACCGAAATTGATCGACCTCAAACGCTACGTGATAGAGATGCTGGCAATGGTATGGCGGTGACGCTCGGTCGATTGAGACGTTGCCCAATATTGAGCTACAAGTTTGTTATGCTGGCCCATAACACCATTCGCGGTGCGGCTGGCGGTTCGCTTCTCAACGCGGAATTGTGTGTCGCGAAGGGAATTATATAATACATCATTATACACAAAAGGTGCGAAACGCACCTTTTGTGTATAATGATGTATTATTTTGCCTGCCATGTCCCTGTCTCATTCGTATTAGGAATGGTATAGGTACCACTGAGCGATCCATCTGTCTGAACAGTTCCAATACAACGAATTGAGGGTGTACCGGAATTGTCGCTGGGCGTAATCGTAAATTGTATTGATTTATCAGTACCAACACTCCCCTTAAAAGGGCCACTTCCCGTCAATGGTGAGCCGATTAGCGCGTTACCACTGATATTCCCCTGTGCATCCTCTACTACATTTGTAAGCGTGAATGCGCTTGTAATATTGACTGTATTATTATGCACATTCCCCGCATATGCTGGTGCAAGCTTAGGATACGTTAGTGCACTGGTATACTTTACGGTAGAGGTACTACCATTTGTTGCGAGCATGAATACAACGAAAATACCTACAACAAGCATGAGAGCAACAAGAATACCTGCGATAAGCAGGGGATTGATTCCTCTCTTCTTTTGAGGTGCTGGCTGTGTATATGGATCAAAAGGATACGCGGGAACCGTAGAAGCAACTGACGGAACTGTACTATAACCTACTGGAGGCGGTGGCGGTGGAATTAGCGCATTGTTTTGTACAACAGTCCCACTTCCTACTTGAAATGAATTGTTAGAAAGAGTAGTGCCGCACTGTACACAATACGGCATCTGCGGGTCGTTAACCGCGCCGCATCTTGGACAATATATAGTAGGTAATTGCATGAGAAACTCTGCTTCTGGATAGATGAAAACTATACTCATACGGGTCTGATTTTATCACACCTTTTTACTAGCGGACAATATTGGAGGGCGTTAAAGACGAGGAAGATAAAAATCTATTAAGTTCTGTTTTGCACCTTTTCCCGTTTTTATCATCTTCCTGACTTCAGGAAAATGATCTGACACCGCTTCTCCGCTATTCTCACAGGATTTCATGGCACGCTTAATGACGACTAGAAAGTTCTCCCATTTGACATATCCAAGTAACTTAGACATATCACGCGCACTCCAATACTCATGCTCATCTACCTGACGTATAGCATCGAACGGCGATATATGTGAAGTATTTGTGGGTGACTGCTCTATAGACTACCTTCCCCCTTCTTAACGTTTCAATTGGGCACAGTTGGTAATAATTCGTATAACACTTGCTTTCTCTTAGAGGCGCGGTTTTTTGTAATAAGGATGCTTAATGGTTGCTAACCATGCACCAAGAAGACCAATTAAACCAGCAATTAGTATATACATAAGGTCTTCCCTTAACACCTCATACAGACTAATAGGATAGCTAATGAAATTAGCTACAGAGAATGTTATCGCTACAGTACATCCCATAAAAAAGCCGGCTCTACGAAGCACTACCGCTATTCCAATGATTAGACCTGCTACTAAAAGAAGCAGTACAACGATTACCACCACCGCTAGACCGCTAAGTGAAAGTGGATGATTTACGAGTAGAAAGATAGATAGTAGTCCTACCACTACTCCAACTAGCAACGTTTTCCACACTTTGCCTTTTGGTAGTGCTGGTTTAGCCGACATTTGCTTAGCGGGTACGTGATATGCTTGTTGTTGCTTTTGCTGAGCAACTGGTTGTGGTGACGGATAATCATATGCTGGTACTACTAGTTTCGCTTGTGGCGATAGTGGTTTATTGCCATATGTTGATACTATTAGCTTCGGCTGAGGAATTGGAGATGAGGCGTATTGTGTTGGGTGCGCCTGGCTAGAAGATTCCTGCCTAACCTGCATCTGGATATGCTCTAGCTCTTTTCGTATCTCCGCCATGCTCGCTGGCCGTTGGTTAGGATCAGTGTTGACCATTTTTGCTACGAGATTGGCTAGAGATTGAGGAATATTTGGATTGTAGGATGAAAGTGGTTTGAAGGTGAAAAGTAGCATATTTGAACGAGGCTCACTGCCCGATAAGAGTTGATGTAGCGTAGCACCCAGGCTATAGATATCGGATTGAGGCGAGGTTTGTGTACGTCCAAATTGTTCGGGAGCGGCATAGCCAGGAGAGACGTAGGCCACAGTATCTTTGTCTTTCCCTGTTTTGAAAAGACGTGCTATACCAAAGTCGATCAAGTAGATATTGTCTTCGGGCGTGACCATGATGTTGAGCGGTTTGAGGTCGCGAAAGATAACGGGTACTGCGCGAGTATGCAAATAGCCAAGCACCTTCGCGAGTTGGATACCAATATCAAGCGTTTCGTTGATACTTAGACAGCACTCTGGTACTTTGTTGAGCCGACCATCAAGTGTAGTCCCTTCGATAAAGTCCATTACGAGATACCAGCGTCCATTTTCGCCAAAGTAGTCGTAGATGCTGGGCAGATTAGGATGCTTGAGATTTGCTAGCAGATGGGCTTCTTGCTTGAACTGGTCGGCGGCTCGAACGGCTTCTTGTAGACTTAAGTTACTGTGGCTCATTTCTTTAACTGCGACAAGACGATCGCCAAATTGTGTATCTACAGCCTTATAGACTGCTCCCATGCCACCTTTGCCAACCAATGTAACAATCTTATAACGCTGCTTGAGCATTTGCTGAGGTGGCATACGCCCTGCGATGGTCGTTCCTGAGAATACATCGCTATGTATTAGATGACCACATTTGAAGCAAAAGGTTGCATCCGCCCTATTCACCTCGTCACAGTTTGAGCAATAAATGATCGCTGGTTGCATGATGCAACCTCACTTTCGGGTAGCAGGAATATATAAGAAATAGCAGCCTATATACTGCACG
>CAXTUE010000152.1:0-5516 GCA_964247355.1 uncultured Ktedonobacteraceae bacterium
ACGCACCACTGGCGTTTGGTAGTGTGCCGTGAACGTGTTTGTGAAGCGTGTTGATGGTGTGGGCAGCTTGACGTGCGGTAGATGTTGCGCCAAAGGTAAGCATTTGCCCAAGTAAAAACGTATGCTCTGTGCGCTCAAACGGCTTGCTCATATAGTTGCTGTGTTCGCTTACACCCAGCGCAACGAGAGGATGGGCAAGTTGCAGAAGCACTGCTCTGGCACCACCTAGAAGGAGAATCGACTCTTTGCCGATTTTCCAGGTCATGCTTTCAGACCCAAAGTACCCATGCTTTTGCACGTTGTCCATCCTTTCAACATTCTACTGCGAGGGTTGTGTTAATTTCTGAAGACTTTGTTGAAATGACTGACCCACAATCTCTTCCGCTTTATCCTGGTCCTGATTCATCAATTGAAGTATCAAGGCAATATCGGGGTTCGGTGCAAGCGTGAGATCATGACGTCCTTCCTGGACCGCCTGTAATATCTCACTTGCAACCTGATCGGGTGTGAGCATCGCCACGATATTCATCAGTTGCATCACGTCTTGCTCCTGCTGAATCATGGGCGTCTCGACCCATGCGGGATAGACGGTGGTGACATCAATGCCGGAGCTATAGAGTTCTGCCCGTAGCGCGGAGGAAAAGCCGCGAATGGCCCACTTCGATGCGACATAGCCAGTGAGCAATGGTGCGCAAATCTTGCCGGCAACCGAACTGAGGAAGACGAAGTGGCCGTGTTGCTGACTACGCATCGCTGGCAGTGCAGCTCTTGTGCAGTTATAGGTCCCCATGAAGTTGATGTTCATCAAGGCTTGCATGTCTTCGGAACTGAAAAGATCAATTGGACCGCCGCGTCCAATGCCCGCGCTCGTTACAACAAGATCGATATGCCCATCGACATTATGCGCCTGCTGCATAAGTGCCTCGACCTCTGAGACCTGTGTGACATCGGTCGGTACGCCCAGGACTTTGCCTGTGGCATCTGGTGCATGCTGGCGTATTTGCTCGACAGCCTGTGTCAGCCCCGCGCTATTGATATCGGCCAGCACGATATGTGCCCCTTGAGCATAGAGCGCACGTGCTGTTGCTAGACCAATGCCGCTCGCGCCACCAGTAACGACGGCAACTGCTCCCTTGAAGTCTTTCAATGCCATGTCCGCAACTCCCTTGTTTTGAAGAAATAAAAAATCACGTAACACATAAATACCCATACCTGATATTATCTTTTGTTGTCGTTGTGTGTCAAATGCTCGCTTGCGTTAGGGCATGGGTTTCAGGCATTGACAGGGGGAATGCGTTTTGCTCGTAAATTCAGACACATCTCTTCTTGTGCTTCACTTATTGTTGTGGCGACATTTCCTGTGGATATGTTAAGTGCGGCTTTTCATTGTTCTATCGAAAGTCACGAGAGGTGCATTTCAACAAGGACGCGCCGTATCTCCATCAGTGCCGTCGTAATGTGTTGTTGCTCTATTCCATAATGGGTGACGGCCCGAATTTTCCCGCCTCCCATGTGACCCATCAGGACACCTCGTTGTTGTGCGCGGCTCAAGAATTCGTCGGTTTTCGCAAGTGTTGTGGGTTGATCCTCCTCGTTGTGTAAACTGAACATCACGATATCTGTGGCAACTGCATCCGCGTCAATTGTTATCTGTGGATAATCCGCAAGCCCCTGTGTAAATTGTTTAGCGTGTTCATGATCCTCGGCAAGTCGCTCCACCATTTGTTCCAGCGCAACAATACCAGCCGCAGCGATGACACCTGCTTGACGCATGCCGCCGCCGAGCAATTTACGGGTACGGTGCGCGCGCCGGATAAACTCTTTATCGCCCACCAGCATAGAGCCAACCGGAGCACACAGTCCTTTGGAAAGACAGAACATAAGTGAGTCGACATCCTGTACCAGTGTGCTTACAGGAGTGCCTAAAGCGACTGCCGCGTTAAAAATGCGTGCGCCATCGACGTGTACCGCGACACCATGCGCATGTGCGAGGTCTGCCGCAGCCTGTGTTTGTGCGACTGTAAGCACTTTGCCACCACAGCGATTGTGCGTATTTTCGAGACACAGTAGAGCAGTCGCGGCAACGTGTTCATCGCTCTCGTCGGCAATGCCAGCTTTCACTTTTTCCAGATCGAGCGTACCATCTGCGTTGTTTGGAACAACCCACATCGGCGAACCACCAAGCGTGGAAGGGCCGCCCGCCTCATAGTGATAGATATGTGACTCGTCGCCTACAAGAACGGCCTGTCCGCGTCCAGCATGTGTCAGGGCAGCAATCGCGTTCCCCATTGTCCCAGTCGGAACAAAGAGGGCTGCTTCCTTGCCTGTCCGCTCGGCGGCTAGTTCCTGTAAACGATTGATAGTTGGGTCTTCGCCATATACATCGTCTCCAACTTCAGCGCGATACATAGCCTCGCGCATGGCTGGCGTTGGAAGTGTGACGGTATCGCTACGTAAATCAATGTGCATCAGGTGCTCCTTCTAGTAGGAAACAAGAATTGTCTTTGGCAATAGAAATATATACATGATAGCACAGACTCTTTCATTCAAGATTGCTGAGTTGACAAATGGCACTACGGCTCTTACAATTAATCTCAATATTGCACATTTGTGTATGGCTTCTACTTTGCAAAGGATATTTTCTAAATGACGCAAGAAAATGATGATATTTATCTGCTGACGGAAATTGCGAGCTTGTACTATGAAGAAAATTATACCCAGGAGCAGATAGCCAAACTGATGGGGATTTCTCGTTCTGGCGTGTCGCGCTTTCTCACACGTTCACGAGAACTCGGTCTGGTAGATATTCATGTGCATCATCCACTCAAGACTTCCGCGCCATTACGCGACGAACTCATGCATCAATTTCACCTGCAAGATGCCCAGATTCTGCAAAGTACGTCATCGGATGAATCGCTACTCAGCCTTGTAGGAGCGTTGGCGGCGCGCTATACGGACCGTCGTATTCAAGAGGCTCACACGCTCGAAAGCAAGGCAACGCGCACTATTGGTATTTCCTGGGGTACGTCGATGTTTGAACTACTCAAGGCACTGCGTCCCCGTCGTCGACTCCCGTTAAATGTTGTACAACTAATGGGTAGTGTTGATACATCATCTATGCCAGACATTGATGGACCCGAAATAGCGCGGCGCTTCGCGGTTGCCTATGGAGCACATTGCTACTATCTGCATGCGCCCTTACTGATATCGGATGTGCTTGTACGCGACGGTTTATTGAAAGAACCGAGTATTGCGCGCTCATTTTCTATGGCGCAACAGATGAATATGGCACTTGTCGGCATTGGAGGCGCACGACCGAACGTTTCTGGACTGTTCCGGGCGGGCTATTTAGGTGAAGAGGAACTTCAGGTCATTCGGAGCCAGGGCGCGGTTGGCGACATCTGTGGTTGCTATTTCAACATTGATGGGCAGTTGTGCGCGACCGAACTTTTAAAGCGTACCATTGCGGTCTCGTTTGACACCTTACGCAGTGTGCCGCTTGTCGTCGCCGTGGCTGCTGGTGTGGAAAAGACCGAGGCCATTCTGGGAGCACTACGCACAGGTGTGGTCAAGGTGCTAATCACTGATGAGTCATGCGCGCGTGCTGTATTGCATCAAGCCAATCGCGAGTTTGTGGAGTTGTCCGATTAGCAAAGAAGCGAGGATATCATGGCAACAGCTTTACGTGGCATTGCTGCCGCCGCAGGGGTGGCAATCGGAAAATGTGTAGTGTATGATATCGCACCACCTCTGGTTTCAAACCAGCATATCGTGCCGGAAGATATAAGTTCTGAACGGCAACGTCTCACGCAGGCTATAGCTGCCTCGATGCAAGATATCGCGCGTTTGCGCGATAGAGTTGCATCAAAACTTGGTCCACAGGAAGCCGAAATCTTCGACGCGCACCTGCTTATTTTAGAGGACGAAGAACTGCTTGCGGGAGCGTATCAACGCATCGAGCAAGAACTGATGAATGCCGAGCGCGCGTTATGGGAGGCGGCGGAAGAGGTCGCGCAGGTGTTGGCCCAGTTGACCGATAGTTATTTCCAGGCACGTGCCGCAGATATACACGACATTCGCGTACGCATACTCAGTCACCTGCAAGGCCATTCACCTGTTCAGTTGCAAAATCTTGACAATCCAGTCATTATTGTTGCGCGCGATTTGCTTCCATCCGATACTGCTGGTCTCGATCCAACATTTGTACTAGGTTTGGTAACAGAACAGGGTGGACCAACGTCGCATACTGCTATTCTCGCTCGTCAGATGGGCATTCCAGCAGTTGTCGGCGTGGCAGGACTACTTCCTTCAATAGATACATCGAGTACGTCCCCGATCATGATTGCACTCGACGGTTCCACGGGTCGTGTTGAAATTGATCCCGATGAATCAATGGTAGCAGAATATCAAACTGCTTTGGCGCAACATCAGCAACAGCAAACCTATCTTAAAGGATTACAGACCCTGCCAGCGATAACGCAAGATGGTTTCACGGTGGAGGTCGCGGCAAACATTGGTCGTTCGCGTGATGCCGCACCTGCCGTCGAAGCAGGGGCCAATGGAGTTGGTTTGTTCCGCACCGAATTTCTCTTTTTAGATCGTTCGACGCCACCGGATGAAGAAGAGCAACTTACCGCGTATCGAACTGTGCTGGATACCTTTGCTGGCAAAACTGTGATTGTGCGCACACTGGACATTGGGGGCGATAAAAGCATTCCTTACCTTGCGCTTGCACATGAGAGCAATCCTTTTCTGGGATTACGGGGTATTCGCTTGTGTTTGGCAGAAGCGCATCAACCCCTTTTTCGGACGCAGGTACGTGCCTTACTGCGAGCCGCAGAGGATAGCAAGGGAGCGTTATGGATCATGTTTCCCATGATTGACGACCTGCGCGAACTACGTCAGGCGAAAGCGTTTTTCGTCGAGACCGAGACTCTGTTGCTAAGCGAGGGAAAACTGCACTCTGCTGTGTTGCCGCAGATAAAAATTGGCATTATGATCGAGACACCCGCCGCAGCCTTGCTGATGGATGTACTGGCAAAAGAGGCAGATTTCTTCAGTATCGGCACGAACGATTTGGTGCAATACACCTTAGCGAGTGATCGCATGAATGCGAGTCTTGCCGAGTTGCATCGTCCCTTCCATCCAGCCGTGATGCGTTCTATCGCCAATATCATAACAACTGCTAGAAAGCAGCACCGATGGGCGATCCTCGTGCCAGTACCTTCCTGCTTGGTTTAGGCATCAACGAGCTAAGCATGGAGCCAAATTCACTTAACGCGGTCAAGCAAAGTGTTCGCAACACAACAACAGCTCAAGCACAAGCTCTTGTTCGATCTGTACTGGAGGCTGAGACTGTTGAGCAGATAGAAGAACTTTTGAGATAATGTAGTGGTCCATCAATCATCATACGGTGAGGACCAGGGGGGGGGGGGGGGGGGGGGGGGGGGGGGGGGGGGGGGGGGGGGGCGGGGGCGGGGGCGCGGGGCCGCCAGCCGGGCGCGGGGGGGGGGGGG
>CAXTUE010000152.1:5526-9206 GCA_964247355.1 uncultured Ktedonobacteraceae bacterium
TCCCATACCACGACTCGTGATATGGGAGGGGCGATTCCCCTTGCGGGCGCCCTGGTTTCTACTCGGGAAAATTGTGTTCAATCAAATTCACAAGCGTTGTAACCGCCGCTTGCTCATCCTCGCCGTTGGCGGTTAGCTCGATCTCCGTTCCCTTACTGATGCCCATTGTGAGGAGGAGCACAATACTTTTGGCACTGACCGTTTTGCCTTTGCAGGAGATGGTGATATCGCTAGAAAATTGTTTGGCTGCCTTGACAAATTGTGTTGCGGGCCGTGCGTGTAGACCCGATTCATGAGAAACAAGCACCTTTGCCTGTTGCATAAGAATGTTCTCCTTTTCTACAGCAATACGTAGGGATTTTCTAAAAATGTTTTGACGCGTTGTAGGAAACGACTACCACTTGCGCCATCAAGCATACGATGGTCGGCGGAGAGCGATACCTTCATGATAGGACGAATCTCTAGGCGTTCTCCCTCTGCATCCTCGACAACGACGCCCTGCTTCGTCACTTTTCCTACGGCCAGGATACTGCTTTGCCCCGGTGCGATAATCGCGTGAAATGTGTCAATGCCGTACATGCCAAGATTCGAGATAGTGAACGTCGCGTTTGCCATATCTTCAGGCCGAAGCTTTCCTTGACGCGCCACTTGCGCGAGACGCCGTAGTTCGCGGGCGAGTGCGGGAAGCGATTGCTGGTGTGCATTACGAAGCACTGGCGTGAACAGTGCTTGCTCTGTGTCTACCGCTACGCCAATGTGTACCGCGTGCCAGCGTCGTATCGCCTCTTTTCCCGAAGATACCTCAAATGTCGCGTTGACATCGGGATGGAGTGTTAACGCCGTCGCGACAGCACGTATCAGAATCGCGGTGAGTGAGGGCGCAGGTTCGCCATTTTTTTCGAGTGCGCGTCCAACCTGTTGACGGCAGCGTTCGGCCTCGGTCATATCGATCTCTGTGTCGAGATAGATATGAGGGGCCGTTGTGATGCTCTGCTGCATACGTTGCCCGATGAGACGACGCACGGGCGATAGAGGAACAAGCTCACTTTCCTCATGCTCTGCTGGCATCTTTCCGTTAGCTTGCACTGGAGCTTGCTCTTGCATGACAGCTACATGAGCTTCAACGTCTGCGCGCTTTATCTTTTCTCCCTGCTTTTGCTGTGCGAGAACAGACAGGTCTACCGCATGTTCGGTCGCAATCCTCTGTGCAACTGGCGAGACACGCGGAGGTCGCTGCATGGGCGAGCGTTCTTCGCTTGTTGATGTTGTGCTCTCTTTTTGACGCTGCACAAAGGCCAGCACATCGGCGTGGTCTATTGGAAGCGTGACTCCGCTTTGCGCTATGGTAGATAGCTCTATATGTTGTAACGCGGCTTCACGCTTAGCAGCAGGTGTGCTGGCTATTGCTGCCGATGGCGAGGGCAATACAGCAGTCTTACCAGTTGATGCGTTTGTTTCTCCAACGGCAGGCTGAATGAGTGATGGAGCAGGTAGCGAACTTGTCTCACTGATTGTCGCTTTAGCTTGTGTCACATCAGGTGTTGTGCTTGAGGGGTCGACTAGTGTTGCGAGGGGCGCGCCTATTGGCAACGTATCGCCATCATGTGCCTGGATATTGGTGAGACGGCCCGTAAACGGAGCTTCGACCTCCATGTTTACCTTGTCGGTCATGACTTCCAGTACGGCGTCCCCCTTTTCTATGAGATCGCCTTCCTTGTGCAACCACTGGAGCACGGTACCCTCAGTCATCGTCATGCCAAGCTTCGGCATGGTCAAGAATTTTTCCATTGCATTTTTCCTGGCTATGCTGGTTTACGTTGAAGCAGTGTATGGGCCGCTTGATAGATGTCCTCTTCTTGTGGCGTGGCGCGTTTCTCAAGTATAGGATTGTAGGGAATGGGTATTTCCGCACCGCCAAGTCGCATGATGGGAGCATCTAAATAGTAAAAAGCATCGCTCGCGGCGAGGCGCGCCGCTATTTCACCACCAAAGCCGCCACTGAGGACTGCTTCATGGACGATCAGGACGCGTCCAGTTTTCCGCGCGGATGTTACCAGCGTTTGCTCGTCAAGCGGACGAATCGTACGCGGGTCGATCACTTCGGCCTCGATGCCTTCTTGCGCGAGACGTTCGGCGACCGCGAGTGCGCGAGGTACCATAATCGAGAGGGCGATAATCGTCAAATCTTTGCCCGTGCGTTTTACATCGGCAAGACCAAGTGGTACCTGCCAATCGCCGACAGGGACCATCCCTTTCTGACGATACAGAACTTTGTGTTCAAGAAAGATAACGGGATTGAGGTCATGTACCGCCGCGCTCAGCAGTCCTTTGGCATCGGCAGGTGTTGAAGGAAGCACAACCTTTAAGCCAGGAACATGTGCAAACCATGCTTCCAGACTCTGCGAGTGTTGAGCAGCAGCACCTGTGCCGGAACCGAGAGGAGCGCGAAAGACAACTGGCACTTCGGCTTTGCCGCCGAACATAAAGCGCAACTTCGCGCCCTGATTGACGATCTGATCCATCGCGATGGCAATGAAATCACTGAACTGGAATTCCGCGATGGGGCGCGAACCAATCAGTGCGGCACCAATCGCACAGCCCGCAATCGCAGCCTCTGCGATTGGCGTATCGCGCACGCGTTCGGCTCCAAATTCCTCAAAGAGTCCACGTGTTACGCCAAATGCACCGCCGTAAATCCCAATGTCCTCACCCATCAAGAAAACACGCGGGTCACGTTGCATTTCTTCACGCATTGCCTGTCGAAGAGCCTCGGCATAGGTCATTTCTTGTACCTGGATCTGCGCTTGCTCTTGCGTCTGGGATGAAGGTAATTGTGTAATACTCACGCGTAGACTCCTTCCAGTAGTGTTTCGGGGTCGGGTTCGGGACTGCTCTTGGCGAACTCATATCCATCTTCAATGGCTTGATATGCAGCGGTTTCTAGTGCTTTTGCCTCAGTTTCGTCAAGTATTTGACGTTCTAAGAGGAGTACCTGTAAACGTTGAATAGGGTCGCGTTGCTGCCATTCTCGAATCTCGTCGCGTGTGCGATATTTGTTCTGATCGCTTTTTGAGTGGCCCTTGTAGCGGTACGTATACGCCTCAATAAGCGTTGGTCCCGCGCCTGAGCGTGCGCGTTGTGCGGCCTGCGATACGCAGTTGTAGACCGCAAGTGCATCGTTACCGTCGACAAGTTCCCCCGGTATGCCATAGGCCGTTGCGCGCTGTGCGATGGTTTCATTATGCATGGAGCGTTGGGTTGACATCGACATGCCATATTGATTGTTTTCACACAAGAAAACGACGGGCAGGTCCCATATGGAGGCCATGTTGATCGCCTCGTGAAAGGTTCCCTCGTTTGAGGCTCCATCACCAAAGAAGCAGAGGCATACGCGGTCCAGGCCTTGTAGTTTGATGCTCAGCCCAACACCGGTCGCGATAGGGATACCGCCGCCGACAACGCCGTTTGCTCCCAGATTGCCCGTTTTGACATCTGCTATGTGCATCGAACCACCACGACCACGACAGTAACCCGTCTCTTTGCCTAACAGTTCCGCCATCATCAAATTGAGATCGGCACCTTTAGCGATGCAATGTCCATGTCCACGATGCGTACTTGTGATGTAGTCGTCGGCCTGTAACGCCAGCAGTGCGCCAGCCGCCGTCGCCTCTTCACCAATA
>CAXTUE010000152.1:9225-9470 GCA_964247355.1 uncultured Ktedonobacteraceae bacterium
GCCATGTACCTCGCCACGCATAAATAGCTCGTCCACCTTTTCTTCAAAGGCGCGTATGCGGTACATGGTTGCGAGCAACATACGAAGTTGAGCGGGTTCAAGTGCGTGTTCTGCCATAGACTCCTTCTCCTGAACGTCTGCACAAAAATTCAATATTGCACATATATTCAACTGTACCTGCAAATGAAGAATTTGTCAATGGGTATTTGGAAGCGAAGAAAACGTCGAAGGGGCCAGGACAAGTC
>CAXTUE010000153.1:0-9447 GCA_964247355.1 uncultured Ktedonobacteraceae bacterium
ATATCACGCTGGTGGTATGGGAGGGGCATTCCCCTTGCGGGTGCCCTGGCTCTACAATGGACCGAAAAATAAACAATGAATAGATTTTTGAGGAAACGTGCAAGAAAACAACTCTTCTGAAAAAGGTACGAGCACGAGCCGACGTGAGCGGCGAATGAACCGTCGGCGACAAGAGATTTTGAAAGTTGCCGCACGTATGTTCGCTGAACTTGGCTACGAGCGGACAACACTGGAAATGATCGCCGAAGAACTGGATTTGTCAAAGCCAGGTCTCTACTACTATGTCAGAAGCAAAGAGGACGTACTTGCGCAGATACTCGAAGATATTATTCAACGGACCATTGAGCGCGTACAAGCAGACGTTACACCAACAACGTCCCCTGATGAGCGGCTTCGACAACTTATTGTTGCCCACGTTTTGAGCCTGTGTGTCTATCCAGAGGGGCGAGCGTTTACTTTGCATCAGGGCTATCTTCTTGGTCGCATACCTCCAGAAATTCGAGAACTACGGGATAGCTATGAGCAGTCGGTGAGAGATATTATCATTGAGGGCATCGAGAAGCACATTTTCCATGTTTCAAATGCAAAGCTTGCAACGTTCACCCTGCTTGGTGCGCTCAACTGGATTCCTCTCTGGTATTCGCCTGATGGACCACTTTCTCCCGAAGAGATTGGTGAAAGCACCGCACGTCTCCTCGTTGGTGGATTAAAGAACCCCCATGACGTGTCGGGGGAATAAATCATCCTCTTTACCTCCCATTCTGTACCGCCGTCGCCACAAGAACGACAATGGCGATAATGAGCACAACAAGCAGCACTATCAAGATAATAGTCATGATAAGCACCGCCAGCGTCGCTCTACCGCCACTTATACGATGTACTGCCATCGTCATAAACACTTGCAGTACGATAGTATAGATGCTTACCGCGCTATCAATGAAATATCCAACAATAGGAGGAGTAATCGAGCTTAAGAGAAGCGACACAATAGACAGAGGAATGTAGAACAGCAGGTAGCTATACATGTATGGCAGAAATGTTCCTCTTCCTCCAAACGCCTTAGCAAGCAAATGATAAATGCCTACCTCAATAAAGAGGAAAAGTGGTGTCCATAGGATGTAGCTGTACGGCAGAAAATCGAGGAATCCTCTCAGCGTTCCTGTGAATAATGCAGAAAAATTTTGACCATGAAGCTGTGCCGGAAGTGTGAAATTAGCGAAAATGAAGCTGGACAACACTGAAATAGCAGTGATCACAAGTATCTGTACCCACACAATATTCCATGCTGCCTTGCCCTCCTCCGCAGCGAAGGTCGCCGCCCCTGGCTTCGTCACCACCCGCCAATATTGCCCCGGCAACTGACGAATAGCCTCCCCAAGTGGCAATGGCTTACTAGCAGGTGGCGGCATATTCGGATTATTGTAGCCATACCCCTGTCCTGCCTGCATATTCGGATCATATCCAGGATTCGCACCATACCCAGACGGTCCCTGAGGTGCTCCCGCATACACTGGCGGTGGCGGGTAATTAGGAGGTGTACCATATTGTCCCTGCAATCCCTGTGGTCCGCTAGAATATCCTGGTGGCGAATAGTTAGGCGGTGTACTACCATATTGCCCTTGCGGATTTTGTGACGAGCCAAAGTATTCTGGTGGCGGCGGATAATTAGGTGTAGTCCCGTATGAATCCTGCTGGGACATGCTATAGTTTGACGAAGACGGCGCGTTATCAGAGTTTTGTGCAGAGCCTGAATTTGGATAAGCACCTTCGTTCGGTGTATTCGACATAGTAATACTCCCTTTTCTGCTACCATAAAACCACTAAGCTGAGACCCGCATCATAGTAACATAGTAGAGGCAGTACGTCTATGCTGACATCCATATACAGCAAAAAAAGGGAGACTGGATGCGCAAGCGTCTAGTCTCCCTTTGTATCACAACAACCTCTACTTAAATTGTTGCTCGGCGCTCTACCCTATCACCAATTCCAAAGCCAACTGCTGCCGCCGCTAACCCTGTTACAAGGTGAAGAATATGGTCTGCTATACTCAGGTGCATAAGACCCAGGAACAAGCCGCCATCATGTCCAAATGACCCTGCCGGAAAGTACAGCGCGGGAATAAGACCGAGCAATGCCAGCACAATGTAGATCACACCAAATCCCTGGTTATAGCGACGCGAAAATCCCATGAACGCTGCCGCGATTCCCAGCAATCCAAAGAGCAGATGCACAATGCTATGAATGGTATCTACGTCGAAGATACCCAGCTCTGCACGTACACCAGTGGCATTCTCTACTGGCGTCAAAAAGCCAAGCAGTGCAACTAATGTAAACACAATGCCAAGTGTGAGTGCAAGCACACGATTTGGAGGCCAGGCCGAGGCTGAATTAGTTCGTTGTATCAATGTCGTTCTCCTATGGATAAAAACTACACGCATCATAAATTAATGTGTATAAGTAATACGGGCTTTCTAAACTTTTCGTCTCAGTATTCTTTCAAATTTTGAAAAAATACCTGTAAATCTCTACACTAGACTCTATTCGTACACTACTCATCCCTATAATAGAGAACAAAACTGAATCCTTCATTTAAGAAACTATAATCCATTGCCAACGTTTTATTCACACGTCCATTTAAACTTCCATCGTCCCCAATCCGATATCATTCTTCTAATGCCGTTCTCTTCATTGCAAACACCCCACAAACATGTTACACTGGGCAAACCATTTGCGATTTGACAGGTAATGCGTCTGTTCCTCTAAAGAGTGCGAGGACTTCAATGCTGCTTACTCTTACCACAACACATTCGCCAGCAACCGATCTCGGCTATCTGCTGCACAAGCGTCCAGACCGCCTCCAAACCTTCTCGCTTCCCTTCGGCAAGGCTCATGTGTTCTATCCTGAAGCAACAGAGCAGCGATGCACCGCAGCCCTTTTGCTCGATGTCGATGCTATTGCCCTTGTCCGAGGACGTGACAAAAACACTGCACTTGACTCCTACGTCAATGACCGTCCCTACGTGTCCTCGTCCTTTCTGAGTGTCGCCCTCTCGGACCTGTTTCGTACCGCCATGAATGGACACTGCAAGGCACGTCCCGAACTGGTAAATACTCCTCTACCACTGCAAGCACGTCTCGCTGTCGTACCATGTCGCGGCGGTGAGCAATTTCTACGTAGCCTCTTCGAGCCACTTGGTTATACCGTGACGCTCGTACAACATATGCTTGACGAAATGCATCCAGAGTGGGGACTAAGCAATTACTTCTCCGTGACGCTCAATGCCACCTGCTTGCTCCGCGATCTGCTCACGCATCTCTATGTGCTCATACCCGTGCTTGACGACAATAAACACTATTGGGTCGGCGACGATGAGGTAGAAAAGCTGCTGAGAAATGGCAAAGGCTGGTTAGAACAGCATCCGCAACGAGAGCAAATCACGTCTCGCTATCTCAAGCATAAGCATAACCTGACACGCGATGCCCTTGCTCGTCTTATCCTCGAAGAGCGACAGGAACTGACGGAGGACGCCGGGGCGCAAGCAGGAGCAGAAGAAATTCAAACAGAACAACCTCTTAGTTTGCATGCTCAGCGTTTACAGGCCGTCGTATCTGTTTTGCACAACAGCAGTGCAAGGCGTGTGCTTGACCTCGGTTGCGGTGAGGGAAAATTGCTCAAACAGCTTCTACAAGACAAAACCTTCGAGCATATTCTCGGTATGGACGTGTCCTATCGTATCCTGGAACTTGCTCAGGAACGCTTGCACCTGAATCGTCTTCCCGATGCGGTAAAGCAGCGTATCACCATGATACATGGCTCGTTGACTTATCGCGACGCACGGTTACAGGGTTATGACGCTGCGACTGTTGGCGAGGTGATAGAGCATCTTGATCCCGCGCGTCTCGCAACCTTTGAGCGCGTGCTCTTCGAGTTCGCGCAACCGCGTATGGTCGTAGTCACAACGCCCAACGCTGAGTACAACGTCAAATTTCCAACCCTGCTTGCTGATACCATGCGTCACTCCGATCATCGCTTCGAGTGGACCCGCCAGGAATTTCAGCAATGGGCCACTGGCATTGGACAAAGATTTGGCTATACAGTGCGCTTTGCTGCGATTGGACCAGAGGATGAGCGAGTTGGTGCCCCATCACAAATGGGCACCTTCACACGTGTGGTAGGGACCGATTTATCCCGTCCTGCTGGCGTCTCTATTGCCCACCACATACAGAGTAAGGAAAAACAATGAAGCTAACAATTCCAGAATTGTCGTTGGTCGTGTTGATCGGTCCCTCCGGCTCTGGTAAATCCACCTTTGCCAGGACGCACTTTAAATCTACCGAAGTGCTCTCGTCAGACTTCTGTCGTGGCCTCGTGTCCGACGATGAGAACGACCAGAGTGCCACGCCACAAGCATTTGAAGTGTTGGAGTTTATCGCTGCCAAACGCCTTGCTGCTGGCAAACTCACCGTTATTGACGCTACAAATGTGCAAGCAGAGGCGCGTAAGAGCTTACTGGAATTAGCGCGAACCTATCATACGCTCGCAACGGCCATTGTCTTTAACTTGCCAGAAAAACTCTGCTATCAGCGCAACGCACAGCGTCCAGATCGCAACTTCGGCTCCCACGTCATCCACCGCCAAATGGAGCAAATGCGACGTTCCTTACATAGTTTGCGTAACGAAGGCTTCCACCATATCTATACATTGCGTTCGCCTGAGGAAGTTGAAAGCGTTGAAATCGAGCCTCAGCGTTTATGGAGCAATCTCAAACACGAGCATGGACCATTTGATATCATTGGCGATATACACGGTTGTTTTCCAGAACTGCAAGCTCTCCTGCACAAGCTTGCTGTTTCTCAACACGAGCAAGCCTTTTCCGTAGTACATCCACAGGGACGAAAATTGCTATTCCTTGGCGACCTCGTAGATCGTGGCCCCGATACACCGAATGTCTTGCGCTTAGTCATGGATGCGGTAGCTACTGAAGTAGCATTATGTGTTCCAGGTAATCACGACATAAAACTGATGCGTAAACTCAAAGGCCACAACGTAACCATCAATCACGGTCTCGCCGAGTCATTAGCCCAGATTGGGCAGCAACCCCCGGCATTTAAGGAGCGTGTCATACAGTTTCTTGATGGTCTCATAAGCCACTATGTCCTTGATGATGGCAAACTTGTAGTCGCGCACGCCGGTATGAAAGAGACAATGCAGGGACGCGGTTCACGTGCTGTTCGCGAGTTCGCGCTCTATGGTGAAACAACAGGTGAAACCGACGAGTTTGGCCTACCCATACGCTATGACTGGGCCGCCGGGTATCGTGGCAAGGCGATGGTAGTCTATGGACACACGCCTGTACCCTCTCCCGATTGGCTTAATAACACCATTAATATCGACACCGGCTGTGTCTTTGGTGGCAATTTGACTGCGTTACGCTATCCTGAGAAAGAACTGGTTGCGGTGCATGCCGCATGGACATACAGCGAACCTGCAAAACCTTTTCTTGTCACAGAGCCAACTACTATCCCTATACTCAACGCTCAACAACAGCACGACGACATCCTCGATATTGAAGATGTTACCGGCAAACGTCTCATCTCGACACGCCTGAATAAGAGCATTACCATTCGTGAAGAGAACGCGATTGCCGCGTTAGAGGTCATGAGCCGTTTCGCTGCTAACCCCAAATGGCTAATCTACTTACCGCCAACCATGTCTCCCTGTGGCACAAGCAAAAAAGAGGGGCTGCTAGAGCATCCTGCGGAAGCCTTTGCCTACTATCGGCAAGAGGGCATTTCCCGCGTCATCTGTGAGCAAAAGCATATGGGGTCCCGTGCCGTCGTGATTGTATGTAAGAATGAAGAGGCAGCACAAAAGCACTTCGGCGTCGTCAACGAAGGCATCGGCATCTGCTACACTCGTACCGGACGCCGTTTCTTTGACGATACAAAACTCGAAGCCGAACTACTGCGTCGCCTGCGTACCGCTTTAGACATCATAGACTTTTGGGGAACTGTAAACACTGATTGGCTCTGCTTGGACTGCGAACTCATGCCGTGGTCGGTCAAAGCACAATCGCTCGTTTTACAGCAGTACGCCGCCGTTGGTGCCGCATCACGTGCAAGCTTGCATGAAGCTGTAACTGCATTGACACAAGCGGGAACGCACAATTCTGACATGCAACTCTTACTGAATAGATATATACACAGACAAGACATGGCCATGCAGTACGTTCATGCCTATCGCAACTATTGCTGGCCCGTGAACTCGATAAGCGATTTAAAACTCGCCCCATTTCATCTTATCGCCGCGCAGGACCGTACCTTCTTTGACGATGACCATACATGGCATATGGACATGATAGAGCGAATATGCAAAGAAGACAGCAATCTTTTGCTGGCAACACCCTACAAAGTAGTGGAACTTGAGGACGAGAACAGTATCACTGAGGCTATTGCATGGTGGGAACAGTTGACCGGGCGTGGCGGCGAAGGGATGGTTGTCAAGCCATACAACTTCACAGGGCAAGGCAAGCGTGGCATCGTGCAACCTGCCGTAAAGTGCCGTGGCCCCGAATACCTGCGTATCATTTACGGACCAGAGTATGACACGCCAGAAAACCTTGAACAATTGCGCTTGCGCAGTCTAGGCGCGAAGCGTTCGCTTGCTATGCGCGAGTTCGCCCTCGGCGTCGAAGCCGTAGAACGCTTTGTCCATGGCGAACCTCTACGCCGTGTCCACGAATGCGTCTTCGGCGTTCTTGCCCTCGAAAGCGAACCCGTCGATCCACGCCTATAATACTGCATTTGTTGTAAAGTACGAATTTTCTTCTGCACTCGTCGCCTTCGACGAGTGACAAAAGAAAATTCATACTTTACGATAGCAACCGCTCGATCAATAGGAAATGCTCTCTATCATGCTCGATAATCTCGGCAACGATCACGCACAACTTCTCATCCTCGCCACCCCACGGTGGACGCACCGCTTCGTCCAATTTCTTATCATCAAGTTCATCAACCATCAAATGCAAAAGATGCGTATGCACCTCTTGCCAGTACGCATGCACATCTTGCAACGAACGCACCGCATCCTGCTGGCGCATCTCCGCGTTCACCTCATCGCCACTCGGCGTCACATCCGGCAAAGGTTGATCGTGTGTATACGCCACTAGCAGTGCATGAGTAACCGCCTTCCAGTGCGCCATATGCGCGATAAAATCTTTGACCGACCACCCTTCCGGCGAAATCGCAGCCAGTTGTTGCTCCCCGCTCACCTTAGAAACCAGAATATCGAAACGCTCCGCATCACGTCTCAGTGACTCTATCAGCGACTCTTGTGTCGGTAAGGGAGTTGACATATCAAACTTTCTCCTCGTTTTCAAACGCTTTCTTTTAATACGCTTGAGAGACACGGTACGGTAACTTGTGAATGCTCGAAGTATGCCGATAGTAAGAGGAAGAATAGCTTCTATGAAAAACACTTTTGTTGAGGTAAATGATGAAACAAAATTTGTCCAAGCTTCGCTTATGGTGGTTTGAAACCCTGGTTCCGGTCCATACTCCTCCTATCACCATCCATGAACGTGAGACAATTCGCAAGCGGCGCCTGCTTAGTATCATTTTGCTTGTAATGTTTTTGGCAGCATTTCTCTTCACTATTGAGTGCTTCATTGTTACAACGCTTCATGGAGTTCCACAAATTGGTGTTGGAAGTGGTTGTATTACTTTGTTACTCTCCCTTTGGATCAATCGAAATGGGCACTTACAAAGTGCTAGCGCCTTCTTCGTCTTTTCGACATTGCTTGAGGCAATATTTGAAATAATTAGCGTAGCCAGTCGAATCCCTTTCTTCGGATTTTTTATTTGGAATGCTCTCCTTCTTTTCCCTGTGGCAGCTGGACTCTTTCTCCCAGCCTGGGGAGCACTTTCTTGCGCATGTGTTGAAATCCTATTTGTGTTCTGGTTTATATTCATCGAACAACATAGTCTGATTGCTACTATGCTCTCAAAGGCCGATCAGAAACAGTTTCTCGTCTATTGTTGCATCATTATCACTTCCATCAGCGTCTTCAGTGCGATCTCCGCAGAAACCAATAAAAAAGCAGTGATCCAGGCAGATCGAGCGGTTGAATTGGAGCAAGCTCATCAGGCTCTTTCTGCATCATATGTCGAGCAGGAAAAGGCGCATGAGAAGCTAGAAATGATCCACAAAGAACTGGAAGAGGCATATACAACCATCCATAAGCAAGCCTTGACCGATGCATTAACTGGTCTTCCCAATCACAGAGCCGTTATAGATCAACTCAGCAAGGAACTAGAGCATGCACGCCGCTATCAGCGTTCGCTTTCCATCCTCTTCTTCGATGCAGATCGCTTTAAATACGTCAATGATACCTATGGACATGCTACTGGTGATGTCGTTTTGCAGCAAATTGGGAAGCGGGCTAGTCGAGCCTTACGTATAGGAGATACGCTTGGACGCTTCGGGGGAGAAGAATTCGTAGTCCTATTGCCTGAAACGAATGGAAGTGAGGCTCATAGAGTAGCAGAACGCATCCGCTCTGCTGTTGCCGCAGAACCTGTAAGTACTCCCGAGGTCGAAGGTAGCATCAATATAACTGTAAGCATTGGCCTCTCTACATATCTCGTGGATGGAGACTCGGAGCAAGTGTTACTAGCACAGGCGGACGAAGCGATGTACATGGCTAAACGCATGGGGCGCAATCAAGTGCGCACAGCTACGGAAGTCAGGCAGACATATGCATCTGAAGAGCATCCCGTTTATGCATGATGAACTACTCAAAACATTCTAGTGTAATTGAGTGCGTGCTAGATTTGTCTCATGAAAGCGACCGACGTTATTGCGTGAATTTGTATCATTCTATAGCCATCTACAACTGTCAATCCTATAAAAACGTATTCTTTAGAGGTATAAAGATGTATTACAAAGTACGTGGAGCAATAAGTATCTATGGCAACCAAAGACTATCACTTCATCACCCACTGGCACATACCCGGCAACGTCAAAGAAGTCACCGATATCATTCGCGATAACGAGAGCCTCACCCGTTGGTGGCCCTCCGTCTACTTGCGCGTAGATGAGCTAGCACCGGGAGACGCCGACGGTATTGGCAAAACTCTTGACCTCCATACCAAAGGTTGGCTTCCCTATACGCTAAACTGGCAGTGTCGCGTCTCTGCTATTTCCTCAGATGGCTTCTCTCTAATCGCTTCCGGCGACTTCGAGGGCCGTGGCATCTGGACCTTCAAACAAAATGGACCCATAGTAGATATCACCTACGACTGGAAAATTAGCGCGGAAAAGCCTCTGCTCCGCTACTTCTCGTTTATCATGAAGCCCCTCTTCTCCGCCAACCATCGCTGGGCAATGGCACAAGGCGAGAAGAGCCTTCAATTAGAACTGGCACGGCGACGAGCGAAGAACGACCA
>CAXTUE010000154.1:0-9430 GCA_964247355.1 uncultured Ktedonobacteraceae bacterium
ATGTCTTTATACAAAATAGCTCCGGCTAGCCGGAGCTATTTTGTATAAAGACATAAAGATTTTTATTCCCGAAACTATGGTTGTATGACACCGCAAGAACTGATTTCAAGCTTACTCTCGAAGAGCGAAGAGCAAGGGCGGTCCCTGTTACAGACGCAGGTCCCCTTGTTCAAAGACAACGCGCTTGATGAACTTGTTTTCTTGCTCAAAAAGGAGACGGACCGGCGGGGGGGGAGTGACGCGCAACTCTCTTTTTTGCTCTCAGGCTACCTGCTCTTCGTTGGAGACCTCACACATAATGCCTACTATCATGCACTTGGCCTGATGGCGCGTGGCGATGCGCTACGTCGTTTAGATCACGATCAGGACGCTGTACCTTTTTTTGATGCGGCAGGCGAAGAATTTCTGTCGATTGAGGATGAGGTTGGCTGGGCCAGGACACGCATTGGACGCATCAGTTCTTGTCTGCGCTTGAACCGCACGACGGAGGCATTGCGTGACGCAGCAGAAGCGCGTGACATCTTCATGCGCCATGGCAAACTGCTCCGTGCGGGCCAGATCGACGTAAATGCTGCGGTTATTAATTTCGAGTTGGGACAATATGACACGGCCATTCGCCTCTTTGATCGCGCAATCGAGACCTATCTAATGCACGGTGAGCATGTCGATTTGAATATCGCACGTGCGCGCGGCAACAAAGCTCTCACGCTAGCGGCACAGGGGAGATTTCGTGAAGCGGTTGCACTTCATGAACTGGCACGTACCACATTTCTGCTGCATGGAGAGCGTGAAGAGATATCGGTAGCACGTGAAGACCTCAACATTGCCGATATTTACGCGGCGCAGGGCCATTACAGTCAAGCCCTTTTGCTCTATAACCAGAGTCGTGCGCTCTTCATGCGCTATGAAATGTCCTTTGCGGCGGCAGAGGTAGCACAGCAAATGTGCTTCTGTCTGATGCGCCTGAACCGTGTACGCGAAGCCTACGAGCTAGCAGAGGAGACCGTCAAATTCTTCCGCACCTCGCCCGCGCACCATCACAATCTCGCGCAAACGCTGATGCATCAAGCAGCGGCGGCCTCACTTGAGGGGGATATTGGCGCGGCTGAGGATATGCTGCAGGAGGCAAGCGATTTGTTGGAGGAAGGTGGTCTGGTACGACTTGCCGCCTTCGCGCGTTTGCGACGGGCCGAACTCTACTTCGCGGACAAGAAGCTACAGGAGAGTTTACGTGAGGCGCAATATGTCGCGGATGCCTTTGCGGAACAGGAGGACCTGCCACAGCTTGCACGGGTGACGCTGCTACAGGCGCGCATCGCCGAGGCGGAACACAACATTCCCACAGCGCAATACCTGTGCGACTCGGCCCTTGATATCGCGAAGAGCCAGGACCTGCTCGAACTCAAATATTCCTGCGATGATTTGCTTGGTCAACTCGCGGAGCAGCGTGGCGATTTAGAGACGGCTGCGGCGGCGTACGAAAGTGCGATACAGGGCATTGATGAGGTGCAGAGCCGTTTGGTGATGGATGCGCGTACGATTTTTCTTGAGGACAAGGCGGGCATTTATCAACGTGCGATTGTGCTTGCGTTGAAGCGTGGCGACAAAAATCAGGCGCTTATTTATGTAGAGAAAGCGAAGTCGCGTGTGCTGGGCGACTACCTGCGCAACAACATCGACATTCGCTTACGAGCGGGCGATAAGGCAGGTGAGGCCATTCTTGGCGATCTGGCGCGGCTACGTGAGGAGCAGGCGTGGTTTAGCTCAATCGTCCATGAGACAGAGAACGAAGCCAATTTGAGCGATACGGCTGTTATGCGCCTGCGGAGCGTCGAGCCGAAGCAGGCGCGACAGGAGATGCAGCAACGCGAGCGACACATCGAAGCTTTATTGGAGCAAATGCAGTTGCGTTCGGTTGGCGATCTGGTGGCGCGTCCGCGTTCAAGCTGGACCAATAGTATTGTTACCTCGCTCTGGCCCAAACTCGACCCCAAATCGCTTATGCTTGAATACTACCTGAGCGACAACGACATCTACATCTTTCAACTGACACGGAGCGGTATCGAGGTGGAGGTGGTAGCGAATGCAGTATCCAAATTGGATCGCTTATTGAGCCTGTGGCGGGCCAATCTTGATTTAGCAAGTCAGGCGGCTGGCAACGCGGACCGCGCGCAAGCCTTCTTTGGACTGCAAGAGAATAGTCTTGGGCTACTACAGCGACTGTATGACCTGCTGTTACGTCCTGTGTCGGCTGCACTTTACGCCTGTGAACATTTAATTGTTGTACCCTATGGAGTGTTACATTACCTGCCATTTCATTGTCTTTTCGATGGGGTGCAGTTTGTTGTCGAGCATCTCGACATCTCGTATCTACCATCGGCGGCCTTGCTGGACATCTGTCGTCAACGGGGGCAACGGATCGAGGCGGGCGGCGTACATCTCGAAGACTCGCTGGTGATGGGGCTTTCCGATTCGGGGCGACTGGCCTACGCAGTACAGGAGGCCGAGGTGGTGGCGAAGCAACTGGGCGCGCCCTGTGCGCTGGATGCGCAAGCTACGACAACGCTCTTAGAAGATGCCGGTGCAAAAAGTCCAATTGTGCATATTGCCGCGCACGGCCTGTTCCGGCTTGACGCGCCCAACTTCTCACATGTCAAGCTTGCCAACCGGCAGCTTAGCGCGAGCGAAGTGTTCAATCTCGACCTCTCGTCTTGCTCGCTGGTTACGCTCAGCGCGTGCGAGACCGGGCGTGCGGTTGTGCGAGGCGTCGATGAGGTCATAGGGCTTGGACGCGGTTTTCTCTACGCAGGTGCCGCCTCGCTCTTGCCGACGCTCTGGAAGGTGGACGATGCGAGCAGTGCCGAACTCATGGAGATGTTTTATCAGGCTCTGCTTCGGAGGTATACAAAAGCCTCGGCACTGGCGCAGGCGCAACGGGCGTTCCTTGCTCGTGCGCGAACCTCTGTGCGTCCATATCGTGTACATCCCTATTTCTGGGCGGCGTTCCACCTGATTGGTGACTTTGGGCCGTTGATGTAGTATACACTTCATTACGTGGTTACGCTTTCTAGGCTGGCTGGTATGAAGAAATGTCAGTGGTGAGTCCAGGGCACCCGCAAGGGGAACGTCTCATATGCGTTAACGTAAGCTGAAGAGAGGTCTGTGGTTGAGACAAGGGCACCCGCAAGGGGAATGCCCCTCCCATACACGAAATTGCTCCCCACGTGCCGTGGTTGTATGTAAGGGACGTTTTTCCTTGCCTCTGCTAACTTAGTATTGCTACAAATTGTTACGTTCGACTATCAACAAGCCCCCCCGTACATCCTCACAATATGCCTTAGCATTTCCCTCTAACTGTTGTACGCACCACTGACCCCATGTCTCTAGTTTCTCACGATTAAAGACCTGCTCATGTCCAAATGCAAGTTCTGGTTGTTCCTCATAAGGAACAGCGATGAGTAAGCGATGACGTGTTACTTGCAAGAGGTTAAGTAACACTTTGGGCAAGAGCACTTCTGGGATATGTTCCAATACATGAATAGCTGTAACCGTATCAAACGTACCTAGTGCTAAAAACTTTGTGTCTAACACATCCATCAAAACGAAATTGACAGTATTCGTTTGGGTCAGTATTGCTAATTGGTTGGAAAGATTGATTGCGTCTTGCCGATTATCCACACCAACGATTCTTTGATATTGTATGTCTGAAACCTGAGCTGCTAAAATAGGCCAAAAGGCGCAAGCACAGCCAACATCAAGAAGTTCAGAACCAACTCTTAGAGCCAAAAGACGTTGGTATATAGCGGCAAATGAGTCTATAAAATCTTGCCTATCGCTTTGTGTGTCTGGACCATGAAGTATTTTTTCTATCTGCTGCAACGTATTTAAAGAAAATTGGCTCCATGCAGATACTGGGTCAACAAGATTGGTGGAAATAATAATACCTACTAGAGCAGCACCAAACGCTTTCTCTGATGGTAGCAAACCAAGAGGTGCGAGTTCTTTTAGAAGATAGTATCCAATATTATTATCGAGGCTCTGAAAGTAGAAATTGTGAACAAGAAACGTAATACCACTTCCAGGATTCGTTGCACACAGAAAGTGCTCTGTTTTCTGGATACGCAATTTTTGTCTCTTGAATTGTGCAAACAGTTTCTGAAATAAAGTTTCGCTTTGACTGATAACTCTAAAATTTTCCACTACAACCGCCTTGACAGCAGTGTTTTTATTGTTCACAGAATGTGAAGGAACGTTTTGCGAGTCTACTCTACTCATTCTAGCTTTCCTTCTAAATACTTTGGTACAATTCGCTGATGAGGTAATGCTAATGCTTGTTGAGTTTCGTATATAAATGATATGACTTCGGAATTGTCAGGAAATTTAGCTTTCATTTCTTGTAAGTGATCCATAAAGCCCCAGGAGATGAGAGGTGCATTGATTGTTGCAACAAGTGGCAATGCTAGACGAGTAGCTAAGAGTGTTCCATCTTTATCTCTCATTTCCAGTCGAGTCTTTGCTTTAAATAGCATCGTCGCCGTATAGTGTTGAATAGAATTTTGAGGATACTTTTGTAGGACCTGCTGAAAGTACTCATCAGCCTTTATCATATCATCAAGATAGAATGCACATGTTCCTTGATAGTAGTGCCATGTTGAAATATCAAATTCTAAGTTTGGCTCTATAAAGTCTAGCAAGGCAGCGGAAGCATCAAGCATTTTCTTTACTGTACGTGGTTGTTGTAGTAATGCTGCACTTTCTGCCCAATGAGCATACAATCTTACTTGTGTGATGCGCGAAAGAGCGGTATTGTTGTCTTTCACTAAACGTATTGCCGCTTCTGTTGCTTGAATAGCTTGCATCTGTTGCCCACAAGCTTTCCAGACTCCACCTTGCCAACTCAAACTCTCTGCCATATTCCGTGTATCGCAAGCTTCGAGAGCGAGAATGTACGCTTTTTTAGCACTGTTAAGTGCTATACTCAAATGCCCTTGAAAGTAGTGACCAGCAGTAATAAGTAAGTATGTAGGGCTATACAATACCGGAGTAACGGTAGCGTAAAAGGATGAATAATAATGCTGTGCTAAGGCAAGGAGAGCTTGACCAGTTACTAAGACATGCGACGTTTTACCCGCATGAAAACTATTCCATCCATCTGCAATGCTCCTAGCAAGGGAGTTGTGAAATTGTATTTGCTCTTCTGCCAAGACATGTTTTTCTTTTGGTACTACAGCATCGCCTGTAAGAGCAGTTCCACCTATCTGTAGCAACTTCTTTCGTGTTGTTATAGACATTCCTTTCACGCTTTGTAAGATAACACGAAGCGAATCAAGGATACTATCAAGTGTCCAACCAGCATCAAAGAGCGAAGCGATGTTACAACTTTCAAGAGCTAGCCATGCTCCTGTAAGTTGTTCGGGAGTATATTTGTCAGTCCCTTCAAATAATACGTCAAAATTCGTCTTTAGCTTTGCGGGCAGGAATGAAGATATGTCCATAGGTGGCAATACTAGTGCTGCTTGTGGTACGACAGCAGCCAACTTTCTCTTCTCTTTTCCATGCAACCCTAGTTCTTCTGACGTTAGCCCAAAGTAGGAGCATAGCTGTTGGCGCGAGGCTGCACTAATGGGATAGTCCTTTTCAGCACGCCAGATCGTTGTGACGCTCACTTGTGCTTTGTCGGCTAGCTCTGCTTGTGTCAGGTTGTGGCGGCTACGTTCGACGCGTAATGGGTGGCCGTTGAGGGCATCTAACGGTTCGTACTCGTTCATCACCTTCACCCCTTCATAAAGAATTGCTCTTTCTTAGTGTACTCATGGTCTCCGCTTTTGTCGAGGCATTTGCGGTGCTATTGGAGCCTTGCGCGAGAACTGAATGAAAAGTGAATAGTCTTTGCGAAGAATTACTGTAGATACCTGCCAGGATTTAAGCGCGAAAGAGGCATACTTTTAGTGGGGCTTGCAACTGACTCCATGCCAGAACAGGAGAATTAGTGGTGCGTCCAGTAAGAAAGACGGGGACGCGCACATTGCTTCGTTCGTGCGCGGACGCGATGAGTCGGTCCCTAACACATCCATATTATTGAAGTGAGAAATCCGGTGACTAGCGAAAAGACATGCTATTTGATTTTTGCGACGGACGGTAGAGGTACAACGCAACTGGCACATATGTATGCTGAAACAACTGAGCAGGCATCGTGTGTCGCAACGCAGTGGCGTGATGAGCATTTTCCCCACCTGCAGGTACTCAGGGTGCGGGCAGAGCCAAATGGATATCTTTTTGGACGGAACATTTCCGAGCAATAAAAGTAGGAAAGGAACAAGCCTATGTGTAGTGAAGTAGCCAAACTACGTGAGAGAATCCGATTAGAGTGCGAGGCAATGGAACGCATGCAGCATGGCTTTGCGTCGGTTGCGTCTCATGCGAGTATTCTGGCACGGTATAACAATCTGGGACGGTATCAGGCGGAACTGGCGGAACATATCGGGCAGAAGGCGGCAACTGACGAGATGATGAAGACCTATATCGAGGTGATAGGCTAATGCTGACGGTGAAAACGGTTGCCGATATGTTTCCCGAAGCTCAGCGCGAGATAGAGGCGCATGGGTGTCGCATTGTGCATCATAGCGAGTATGCGGAGGTGACGTTTCCAGAGGGGACGATGCAGACGGAGGTACTGCCGCATATGCCAGGGGGCCATCGCTTTGAGTTGGTGTTGCCCGATGGCTATATCATTCACCAGCAATATATCCGCTATCGCGATGAATATTTGTTGCTTTACTCGCGCGAGGGGATGCTCACGGGGAATGGGAAGGAGTAGCTGATGTTGTCGATTGCTGAGCAAGATACTATGCCTTTACCTGTTTTGTCGCTACGCCCTGCTAAAGAGGAGAGTATGCAAGAACGCTTCAAGAGTCTCAAGGCGTTTGCGGATGCGACAGGGATACGGTTCTGTCGGGTATATTATTATGATGAGGTGCAATGACGGAGGGAGATGAGGAAGCACGGGGGTGAGATGCCCATGTTGACGCCCTTTTAAAAAGATTGGTGACGAGAATGAAGGATTACCCGACGACCGATAAAGAGGGACTCAAGTGCTGGACTGCTTTGCTTGAGGCACTCTTCCTGCGTATCGCTGAAGCAGCACAGAAATATCATAAGCAGTACTATTTTGGTGGTGGTATCGCGATTGACCTCGCCTTCGGAGGCTTGACCCGTCCTCATGCAGACATAGACTTTTATCCAAGGGAAGAAGATGCCGCATGGTGGCAAGAGTGGTTCTGCTCACAAGGCTATGTTATATCCTTAGATTTGGATATTACGCCTTTACGTAACGCCTTCTACGTGATAAATGAAGCCAACGATTTCTTTGCCGATGTGTACCCCATTGCCGTTAGTACAAGTGGAGAAATCTCAATGGAAGTGTATGAAGGAACGGAAAGTGTTTGGGATGGTATGCTCACCATACAAGGGAATCGAGCTGTATGGGAAGGAAAGTTATGGAACGAAGTCAGAAGTGTTACCTACAAAGGACAAACTGTCTGGATTGAGAACTACAAAACGGTTTTAATGCAGAAAGAGACATATATAAAACTCCATCCAGGAGAAACACTGTCGGAAAAGCATTTGCATGATTTTCAACGAGCAGGGATCAAGCCAGGAGTTGAAATTTGATTCTCCTCAACATTTTGTTACTATACAGAAATACGTATCACTCGTATTTATTATCCTTCTCCGTTGCATTGTTGGATTGCAATACGCGATCAGAAGACCGCATGGTCTCCACTACATTTCGTTCATAGAACTCGTAGAATAAAGCGATGGAGCAAGAAGGCTCTAAAACTTGATAGGGAAAACAGCGTATAAGCCCTTTCAGGGTCTGCTGCTGACTACAACATGACAGGAAAGAGTGCGTCTGTTGTAGAAATAATGATATTAAGTTTTGACAATGATCAAACAGCAGGTGTTTGTACAATGTAGCAAAGGCGGCTATTCGATGTCAAGCCGTTTTTGCTCACTTTGAACTATTTGTTCACTTCTCAAGGCTTGTGATATGCTCACAGCAGCAACTACATACAATGCTAGTAGAAGGAAATGCTTTATGGAAGAAAGAAGAGAGGACGTGCTGTGGCCAACATATGGTTGGGAGAATGCATCTCTGGAGTCGCAAGACATGAATTCTGATGTTCTTATGGGTCTTCATGCCTTCATTCAAGGGCAAGCACTTCCTATATATGCGGTGTTGATTGCTCGTCATGGGCGGTTGGTCTTTGAAGAGTACTATGGAGGACAGACGGCTGATGATGCTCAAGCTATTCGATCTTGTACAAAAAGTGTCTTTTCTGCGCTTGTTGGTATTGCTCTTTGTAAGGATTCGCTTGATGCGCTCGATCAGACCCTGCTAGACCTATTTGATGACCAATACATTTTGGGCTTGGATGAGCAGAAGCGGGCCATTACTTTGCGCCATATGCTCACGATGACTAGTGGGATAGATAATCTCAGTAGTGGTCGCTTTCGCTTTGAGGAGTATGATAATTATGTACAAGCCGTTCTTGAAGCCTCTCTCTTTGCCCCTCCTGGTCAGACCTTTTGTTATGGAGATCCTCCTGTGGAGGTTTTGACTCGGTTGTTAGAGCAAAGGTTGGGTGTTGACCTGCTTGCTTTTGCGACCGAGGAGTTATTTCGTCCACTTGGAATATTGACAGAGCCACACAGTAGATTTTTCTGGGAAACGTTGCCAGACGGACGATATAGGGGGGCGGCTGGACTGCATCTTACACCTAGAGACATGGCGAAATTTGGATATTTGTATCTGCGTGAAGGATATTGGGAGGGTCAGCAACTCGTTCCTAAAGCGTACGTACAAGCATCTATCCACGCGCAAAACACAGGAGGTTGGCCGGAGGGGTGTGCTTATGGACTTCTGTGGTGGGTTACAACGTTGGAAGAGCATGAGGCGTTCTTTGCGGCTGGCATTGGTGGGCAATATATCTTTGTGATTCCAGATGTTGATCTGGTTGTTGTGATTGCTTCGGAGGACGTGAGACGGTCGGGGCAGCCGCAGAAAGAACTGCTTACTCGGTTTGTACTGCCCGCTATGGTTGATGCAAAAAAGAGGGAAAATTTATGAACTATCTTGCACCTGAGTATATTTACACACCGCAAGGGTTAGAGCGCAATATGCTGGTTATGATTACTGATGAGGGACGTATTGGCGTGATTGAGAAGCAAGATAGTGAGGTGGGACGTACTCTTCTTGTTAGTAACACGACTACACAACTTCCAAATATGCTCTTACTTCCTGGATTTGTGAATGCGCATAGCCATGTGTTTCAGCGTGCGTTGCGTGGACATACGCATCGTCCGCTTTCGGCGCATGATAGCTTTTGGACGTGGCGCAATGCGATGTACGCCGAGGCGCAGAGGCTCA
>CAXTUE010000155.1:0-9379 GCA_964247355.1 uncultured Ktedonobacteraceae bacterium
TTGCTAGAAGATAAACAAGCTGGACAAACCGACCCAAAGGGCTACCGACCGCAAGATGTGCAATACTGGCTAGACTTTGAGCAACGCGTCAAAGAGCAATACGAAAAAGCATACTTTCATGACATTACTACGCCGTGACCTGATCGCACAGGACGGCGAGATGTATACAATTGTTGCGCCAATTTTCCGTGAATGGGTGGCAAGGAACGTATAATCCATCAATCATCATATGGCAAGGGCCAGGGCACCCGCAAGGGGAACGCCCCTCCCATATATGCTATTTATTTTATATTTGGGGGGGGGGGGGCCCGGGGGGGGGGGCCCTGACTGTGATGGTGGCGAATCACGTATGCAACAACACCGTTTTCGTGCTGTAACGTGCCGTATTCCAATCCAGAACTTCCGCGAACGTTTCCCGAAACGCGGCTAGCTGTTGTTCGTATGTCGCATCATCTGGCATCTCGTTTTGCTTCCACACAAGCTGTATCTCAATAGTGTCTGGATTGTCGTCATCCTCTGCAATAAAACGCTCCATTGTTCCCGTAAACAAATGCTGATTACTTTCACGCACCTGATCTAATAGTTCTACCAATTTGCTTTTCTGATGTTCTCGTAACTGCACTTGTATTGATTTCATCACAAATACACCTTTACGCGGTGATTTACGCCAAGCTGTCTCATTTGTTCGCGGACGCCCTGTAGCACTTTTAGCTTGAAATTCTGCAACAGATTGTTCAGAGACAGAGATAACATTAGCGACTTTGATAGTTATCAATCGCTCTTGTTCAATATATGTATAGACTCTCTTTGGTGACAGACCTAGCCTATGCGCAGCTTCAGCAATAGAGATATAACCTGTAATTTCCGATGTAGCTTTTTTCCCTGCCATTTTTATAATGTACTACCGATGCTCTTTACGTAAAAGTCATTTAATTGGCATTTTAATATTGACTATTACAAAACTAGAGAAATTGTGTTATACTCCTTATCGGCACCTCTTAAAAGTTTTCTTAGGACAAACATAATCGAGTAACATTCGGTTGCCAACGAAGACGTGATAATGCGTTTCAACGAAATACTGCGGATATACCTGAGGTAGGGACTACATTCATCACGTCCGTAGTGGCATCTCACTTATCAGACGGACGTGATGAATGCAGTCCCTACGGTATCTGGAATACTTCGTTAAACAGCGTAACCGATCTCTACTAACAACACACCAGCACTGTATGTAAAGAGAGAAGGAGCAGTATTCACATGGCATCACAGTCAATCTATTCGTATCGTTTTGTTAATCAGCATCCGTGGCAACCACAGGGTTATATAGCACCTTCAATAGATATGGCGGAAAGCGAGGGCGAATTGGGGAGGGCGTTGCGGCTACAGGAGCAGGTTGTGCGCTTCAAAGGGGGATTGTTGCCTGATATTGTTCGTCTCGGACGCGTGAAGAGTGTGCTTGATGTTGGCTGTGGCGTAGGAGTATGGACACAGGCGATGGCACTACGCTACCCATCGATTCGTTTTACTGGTATCGACATTAACACGATTGCACTTACTGTTGCCCAACTTCGTCTACCACAAGGCACACAAAATGTGCGCTATCTTGCACAGGATATGTATACGCTTGACGTTAGACCATTTGGACGTGAGGCGTTTGACCTTGTGCATTTGCGTTGGCTGGCGGGTGATGTACCTGCTGAACAATTTGGCCGACTAATCCACACGTTGGTACAACAATGTCGAGTTGAGGGTAAGATAGTATGGACCGAGGCAGAGTTGCCGATTACCAGTAGCAGTGCCTGTGATTTTGTGTCTGCTATGATTCTAGCGGCGTTAGAGGCTACAGGGCATACCTTTTCGCCAGGTGTATCGCTCTCGCTTGGCCTTGCGCGCTGTATGACGTGCTGGTTGTATGACGCACGATGTACACTTATACGAGACGAAGACGACATGATTCCTATCGACACGGGGACAGAGGTACACGCCGTTTTTGTGCAGGAGATCGAACTGCTGGCACGTAGAGTGCAACCATTTGTGCTTGCGACCGGCATAGTGACTGAAGAATTTTACAACGAGCAGCTTACACGGCTGGGGCAAGAGATACGCGAACGCAGCTTTCAGGGCGTGTGTCGTTTACGCACAATAACTGCGACAAGAAAGAGAATATAGAATACTACGAATATTTCACACAAATTTTATTGACGAGAAGAGAGGAGTGCAGTATTCTATGCAAGGAAACTTCGATATGTAGCAAAAATACAGGGTCAATGGTAGAGTTATGAATAAAATATCTATACGGTGGGCGATATGCCATGAGTAAAGACGAAGAAATATCTCTGTGGCGTAGGCTGCTTGGTAGAATTGTTAGCGACCCGCACGAGCGTACACGCATCGCCCGCATGATTGGCATTAACAGTGTCACGTTAACTCGTTGGGCCACAAACAAGTCCAATCCGCGTATTGAGAGTTTACATCGCCTTGTACAAGCCCTGCCCTCCTACCGAACGCAGTTGATCGAGTTAATTCCGCAAGAGTTTCCAGAATTTTTGACCGAGGAGATCACGATAGAGGAGATTGCACCAGAAATTCCATCCGCATTTTATGAACGTGTCCTGAATGCATATACCTCCAACCCTCCTCTGTTACGCTCCTCATCCATTCGCATCACCATCATTCAGCAAATGCTGAGCCATCTCGATCCTGTACCAACCGGATTGGCGGTCAGCATAAGCGTGTGTATGCCGCCGACAGAGGATGGGATAATACGGTGTTTACGCGAAGATGTGGGACGCGGCACATCGCCGTGGCATGCTCACCTGCACAATCGGCTCGGCTTCTTGGCCATCGAATCGCCGCAAGGCTATGCGATAACAGAGGGTCATGCCGTCGTCACATGCAACAGCAAGGAAAAGAAAACGCTCTTTCCCACTCATGCCGTTGAGTATGAGGAGAGCGCACTGGCATGCCCACTACAAATGGCAGATCGCGTAGCTGGCTGTCTCTATCTTTCTAGTCCACTGCAAGACTATTTCTTGCAATCGCTACAAGACGTGGTGAAAAGTTATGCTAATCTACTTGTTCTCAGTTTCGAGCCAGATAACTTTTTTAAGCGCGAACAAATTGTGTTAGGTGTTATGCCTCCTTATACTATGCAGCAAACATATCTACGTCACTTTCAGCAACGTGTCACACAGTATATGCGTGAAATGCATAGCAGTAAACTTCTCTCACGGCAGGAAGCCGAAATAAAGGTATTGCGAGATTTAGAGGAAGAATTATTGTGTTTTCCGTATGGACAGCACGACAAGCTATAACAGGAGTACTTCGCCTCATGACACAAGCAAACGATTCTACCAGACAGACTGCAAACACATACTTGATAGATGCCGAAAGCGCGCTAGAGATGGCACGGCTCCTCGACCAGGATAGAGTGCTTACAAAGGGTATGGGGGGTGTCTTTTCAGAGCAAGAAGACAGCGAGCTTCTGGGGGTCAAGCGTATCCTCGATGTCGGCTGTGGCCCCGGTGGGTGGGTCAATGAAGTGGCTCAACAGTACCCGCACATCGAAGTGACTGGCATCGACATCAGTAAGAATACCATCAACTATGCGAAGGCCCATGCGCAGGTGCGCAAGCTGGACAACGCGCACTTTATGGTCATGGATGCCTTGAAGCCCTTGAATTTTCCTGACGACCATTTTGATATCATCAATATGCGTACTGTTGTGGGCTTTGTACCTACCGCACAGTGGGCTGCCTATTTGACAGAATATAAACGCGTGTTACGCTCTGGTGGAATACTGCGTCTCACTGAAGGTGAGTATGGCTTCACAAACAAGCCCACACTTGAGCGATTTATGGCCTTGCTGAACGAGGCACAGTTTAAAGCAGGACGAAGCTTTTCTCCCACAGGACATAACGCAGGAATGATTGTGATGTTACGCCCTTTACTCAAACAGGCGGGCCTGCAAAACATTCAAAGCAAGGCTCATATAATCGACTACTCCTTCGATATGGAAGCACACGAAGAGGGTGTAGAGGACGTAAAGTTCGCCCTCCAACTCGTGCAACCGCTCCTTGCAAGTACAAAGGTGATCACACCAGAGACATATGTAGAAATGCACGCACAAGTACTGGAAGAATTACAGACCGAGGATTTCAGTGGCCTCTCGCTTCTGCTCACAGTATGGGGCGAGAAACCATAATGTTCCAGTGAAAAAGGATGTGCGGTATGCCGCACATCCTTTTTCACTGGAACATTATTACTTTTTATCGGTCGCGTCCGTGTCATCCTCTTCGGTGATATTGTAGGGCGGAACCTCGACGGGGACACGATAACCGCCGCCGTAGGTTGTATTGGTCGGTGGTTGCTCGCCCGGTTGTGCCGGCGTGAGCAGATCACTTGAGATGGCCTTGACCAGTCGCTCGATACGTTCCCAGCGCGCCGGATAGCGGTCGGCATAGAACTTCTCGCGACCCTCTGCATCATAGGCACAGAAGACATATTCCTGGGTGCCGTAGCGATAGTTTACGCGTGTATAGGGTATACGTACAAGTTCAATGACCTGCAACGTAGCACGTGAGTCTGACTTTGTACTATCGTTCGGTTGCAATGGCCTTGTGGTACCACGCGGCTTCTCCTGACGCTCCGAATTGACCAGTGCTACAGCAGTATTCCAGACATCCATTGGCACACCATTCGGGGCAACATCCGGTAAAAACGCATCGTCAACCTCGGCGTTGTATACAAGTTCGCCACCCGCACTTACCAATTGCTGTTGCGGAATAACGCTCTCACCCACAATGCGCGTTTGCACGTTCAGATCGAAACGTCGCGCAATCTCACGGTGCCGCACAATCTTACCTGTGCCACCACAGTTGGCACACAGAGACATTTTTGTGCCTTCACAAACCGCGCATACACGTTTACCATTGCCACAGGTACAATCAACTTCGCCATTGACACAATCCGGGCATGGCACTGTGGCACCCTTGCTGGCCGGATCGACATCGACGGGATTCGGGATAGGCACACCTTGCTGACGAATGCTCTCGAACACATCGGACACGCGCTCACCCACCGAGTTTGCTACGTTCTCGGCCTGTTTTCTAAAGAAGGGTTTCTTTTCGCCTACTGTCCAATCCGAAACATAACCACGTCCGCGACAGGTGTTGCATTTCTTTTTGGTGCGGCCCTTACATTCGGGGCACACAATCCAACCACGTCCGTTACACGAAGCACACAGCGTTCGACCCGTTCCATTACAGGTCATACAGGCGGCAACCTCTTCCAGGCCCTCAAGCTGAGTACGGCTGGCGGGTGCCTTTAAGCTTGTAACTTCTGGCAAATCGTAGTCCCACACCGGCAAAATTGGCTGTGGCTTATTACTAGCGGTGCGACCCTTGTATGGCTCGGTGGTGGACTCCAGAGCGCGCGTCTCCCAGCGCGTTTGCACCGTAATCTCCCACACCTCATCGTTGTGCCACGAGACGATCTCCATATAAGTGCCGAGGTCTTTGGCGACGCGCCAGTTCTCATTGCTCCACATGTTCGCAAGCTGACGAATGCGCTGCTCGTCCATGCTCGTCGCCTGATGTGGAGCAGGTGCCGTCTGTGCCTGTTGCCAGTAATCACTGGCCTTATCCACAACTTTGCGAATACGCTGCTGCGCCTCGTTCGCGCTCTGCGTAAAGGCTTTTCTAATCTCCTCTACCCGCTTATCTATCTCTTCTTTGTTGGGCTGGCCCTGCTTAAATAGTGGGTCCTGCGGCTCCCAATTATCGCTCATACCGAATGTGCCTCCCGAATATATCTATTGTCAATGGATGTTTTGTAAGTGTTATTATCTATACGAGAGATAGGGGGGCAGGTTGTATGACAAAATACAAAAGAGAAACATGACAAGAGGTGTCAAGATTTCTATGCGACACTGTTGATACAAGAAAGTACTAAGGGGATGCATATGAGTCAGGAAAGCATAATAGTAAGCAGTGAACAAAAACAAACATATCGTGTTATAGCAAACTACGAAGCATCTAACACAAACCCATTTTTCGTAACTATCGGAGAAGTCTTTCAAGTGAGTGAGAAATCTGATCTTTGGAATAACAATCCTGATTGGATTTGGATATGGTGTACCGATCAGCATGGAAGAAGTGGCTGGGTACCAAAGAATATGATTGGCTTTAATATGGATGATACGAAAGGTACTGCTGCTTACTCCTATACTGCAACAGAGCTTACAGTGGTTGTCGGAGAGGAACTTACTGGAGAGAAAGAGGAAAGTGGATGGATTTGGTGTCTTAATAAGCAAGGAGAGCATGGGTGGGTTCCGTTGGAAAATTTGACGCGAATATGATGATCGAATGCGACGGCGTGGACATGACAGAGGCGAGCCGCAGTTACTACCATATGCAATATACCATTGTACAGCTTGTTGTGCCAGTTTGTGTATAGTAGTGACTGGGGCTCGCCCCTGTCATATCTGTGTCATCATGCTCTTTGCTCCTCTTTTATCACGACAAGAACTTGTTCGTATACATCGCATCTAAATCTAAGCTTGTAACTGTCTTCCCCGAAGCATCCTGTACACCCCCTGAACTGAGGATGAATTCTGGATAGCCATGCCATGCAGATGCGTCTTGCATACCCCATTTACGGCCATTATCGACATAGCGCGGACTGAGGTATTGCTGACTCTGCATAACCAGACCTGCGTCGGGAAAGGTGCCTTTTGGTGCTTGACCGATCAGGTCTTGTGCCGCTTCTTGAGGATGTGTACGCGCATACTCGTAGCCCTTCTGCGTGGCAACCATGAAGTTGTGTAGCAGGTCTGGCTTCTGCTGAATTGTAGCGGGACTACTGATGATGTTGGGCGTGTAATAATCTGCGACGCCGTAGTCAGTTATCGGGAAGATATTGAGTTGCGCACCCTGACGCTGGGCCTCGATCACCTCCCAGCCCTCAAAGACCCACGCGAAATCAACGCGCTTCGACTGTAAGGCTTGCATCGCATCTACATCAAGTGTGACGTTCTTGAACTTCCCCTGTCCACCGTCGTGCTTGATAATCTCACTCACTACTGCACTCTCATATGGTGCGCCGAAGCCACCGTAGGTTTTTCCATCAAGCTGTCCTGGCCGCGTGATGCCAGAGCTTTTCAGCGTCACAAGAGCCGAGGTGTTGTGCTGTACAATGGCCGCGATAGAGACCACTGGTTGCTTGACCGCCGCATCCGCGACAATGCTCTCGGTAGAACTGATGCCCACATCCGCCTTACCACTGCTCACCAGGACATCGGGCGAGACGTTGCTGGAATATGGTAGTAGCGTCAAGTCGATGCCCTGCTCTTTATACCAACCATTCTTAAGCGCGACATAGATACCAGTGTGATTGGTATTTGGGGTCCAGTCCAACGCCAATTGCATCTTCGTAAGCTTTTGCGGCCCCTTTGCTGTAGATGTTGTATTGCTACGTTGTTGCTGTAAAAGAAATGCGCCGACAACGGCAAGAATCAAGAGTATGGGAATACCGATACTCAAACCAAAACGCGTCCTTGAATTCATGAATTAATCCTTTACAGTTGCACCGTGATACCACGGCAAGGCGAGACGTTCGATCAATGATACAAGGCCAAATAAACAAAGACTGAGCACCGCAGTGACGACAATGGCGGCGAAGACAAGAATCACGGCATGCGAGTTGAACGAGGTCTGCATGTAGATACCCAGACCTTGATACGCCCCTACATACTCGCCAAAGATCGCCCCTGTAACGCTATAGGTCGCGGCAATGCGTAAGCCGGAAAAGAACGAGGGCATGGCTCCCGGCAAGCGCACAAACCAGAGTATTTGCCAGCGCGATGCCTTCATGCTTCTCATTAAACGCAAGAGGTCGGGGTCAGCACTTAGCAAACCATCAGCACAGGCAACTGCTATAGGAAAGAAACAGTAGAGTGTAACAACCACAATTTTGGGGCCAAGGTCAAAGCCAAACCAGAATAACAACAGTGGTGCAAGCGCGATTATGGGAATGGTCTGCGATATCACAAGAATAGGATAGACCGCGCGCCGCACCGACGACGATACGTCTATCAGTATCGCAAGCAAGACGCCGAGCAGCGTGGCAGCCGCAAGCCCAAGCACCGTTTCCAATAAGGTTTGCAGTGTATGACCGCCGATGACATCCCAGTTATCGAACAATGCCTGTAGAATGGCTGTTGGTGCTGGTAATACGGCAGTACTAATCTTACCTGCGCGCACGACGAGTTCCCATAACGCGAATAGCGTGAAGGCCAGTACAAAGGCGGGGCCGTAGCTGGCAATTGCGCGTAGACGTGCATGCTTTATAAGAACAGCTGGTTGAGAGCGAGCGTATATCATACAGGTTGCTCCTTTAAAAGCAGGTCGAGTAGCTCTTGCTCTAGTCTTGCTGGGGCTTCAAGCGCGAGATGTTCTTGACGCCGTGGACGCGGTAGCTTCACTTCAACAACGCGTAGCACCCGTGCAGGGCGCGCGCTTAGAACGTAAATACGGTCGGATAACAGGAGAGCTTCGCGTACGTCATGCGTGATAAAGAGCACACTTGCATGCAACGCTTGCCATAAATCGAGGAGCCACATCTGCAATGAGAGGCGTGTCAGGGCATCGAGCGCACCAAAGGGTTCATCCAATAGCAGAAAGGATGGATTGAAGAGCACGGTTCGCAGCAGTGCGACGCGCTGTCGCATGCCACCGGAAAGTGTCGCGGGATAGTTTTGCGCGAAGTCCGAGAGGCCAAAGCGTTTGAGCAGTTCGAGTGCGTCCTGTTGTGCCTGCTTGCGTGGCACACGTCGCACATCCAGTCCCAGTAGCACGTTCTCTTCCACCGTACGCCATGGTAAGAGCAGAGGTTGTTGTGGCATATAGCCCGATAGACCAGTACGCTTGCTCTTAGCATTCCCATCAATGGCAACGATGCCACTGGTCGGTTCATCGACACCCGCTACGATATTGAAGAGTGTGCTTTTGCCGCAGCCACTCGGCCCAATCAGCGTCACAAATTCGCCGTCAGCGACGGTCAGGTCGATTGGCGTCAGTGCCTCTACCGTCTTGCGTCCGTCACGATACGTTTTGCTCACACCCTGTACAGATAATTTCAGTATCTCCATGCCAATCCTCATACAAAAAGCCGCAACTCCTGATAGAAGTGGAGTTGCGGCCTGAATTGAGTCTGCGAGAGACGCTGGGAAGACCGTGACCCGCTTCCCTACGCTGGCATTATCCAGATCAGGTGTCAAGGGACCGCAGCACGTTCGACACGTGCGAGCATCTCAGCCAAAACAGCGCCCCTAGCGGAAAAGAGAATAAATTTTTCTTGTGCTACGCATAGTATATAGGAT
>CAXTUE010000156.1:0-9131 GCA_964247355.1 uncultured Ktedonobacteraceae bacterium
GGATAGAACGCATGGACAATACAAATTGGCAACGAACACGGGATATTCTTATCAGCATCATCTCAATAGGCGTCATTCTCTGGGCGGCCTGGATTATCGCGGGTCGGTTTGTTGATATTATTATCATCCTATTGCTTTCACTGGCCGTCGCATTTTTGCTTACGCCGCTTGTCAACCTGCTTGTGAGGTACAAGGTACCACGTCTGCTCGCGACAATCATAGTCTTTCTTGTGGTTGTTGCCGCGATAGGCGGTATAGGCTCCGCGCTCATTTTGTCATTAATTCGGCAGATACAAGCGTTTTCAACCACGGTTATAGGCTACTTTACTAAA
The DNA here is from genome assembly GCA_964247355.1 of uncultured Ktedonobacteraceae bacterium. Lineage (GTDB taxonomy): Bacteria > Chloroflexota > Ktedonobacteria > Ktedonobacterales > Ktedonobacteraceae > JBBQVS01. The sequence continues at coordinate 333 of CAXTUE010000156.1, forward strand.
TTGCCTGATCTCAATACTTTAGAGGAATTTCTGCAAAAACAAGCAGGTATTCCTCGATCAACCATTGAGCAGGCAATAACTCAACTGCGCGATCAAGCTGTGACATATGCGCAACTGGCGGCCACAAATGCGATCAACATTGTATTCCTGGTAACAGGTACTTTCCTGAACATCTTTCTTATCGGTGTGCTCGCCTTTTACTTCCTGCTGGATGGCAAGCGGCTTCGGGACAGCATTATTAGCATTGTACCGCAGCGACAGATGTCACATGTCTTGGTGTTCGAGGATGCTCTGAATCGCGTTGTCGGCAACTATATTCGTGGACAGCTTACACTTGCCGCTATCATAGGCGTACTTGCCGCCGTTGTGTGTCTGATAACTGGCTTAGGCCAATTCGCGATCATTGTCGGAGTCCTGGCCTTTCTGTTTGAAACCATTCCAATGGTTGGCCCCGCTCTGGCTTCTATACCTGCAATTGCTATCTCCTTGCTTTTGCCTGATCCCTTTCCCCGTACGCTATGGGTTGTCGCTGCTTTTGTTGTCATTCAGATACTTGAAAGCAATATTCTTGGCCCACGTATTGTCGGACATGCGGTTGGCTTACATCCGGTGGCATCCATTCTGTCATTGCTTGTATTCGCCCAGTTGTTTGGCCCGTTTGGAGCGTTGATTGCGACTCCAATCGTTGCGGCAATCTGGGTTGTGATCGCGAGCATCTATCGTTCAGCGCGTGGTGAGACGCCCGATCAGATGATGGCAAAGAAGCGTGCTCCCTGGGAGATTCGTCGCCCAACCATTCCAAGCTTTCGTGGGCGGCGGCGCACAAGTATGCTTGGTAGTAGTGGTGAGGTAAGTAGTAAGAGCCTTCGGCCATCGTCAGATGGAAGTGGTATCGTCAGCGAAACTGCACAGGTCGAGGCTAATGGGATAGGAAATTCAGTTGATGATGGCCATCGTGTCGCATCTACTGAGCACTGATATAGCGACATGCAAACAACAGATGCCCTTTGAAAGCGTTGCTTTCAAAGGGCATCTGTTGTTTGCATGTCGCTATATACCAAATGTGCGTTGCAACTCTGATTCGCCATCCTGGTTGACGAGTGCGTATACGTCGTCGTCTGCCATGAGTATTGTACTGGAATTAGGAAAAATAGGTTCGGTCCCTCGAATGATGAGCGCGAGGTTCGAGCTGCGTGGCAAGTTTATCTGAGAAAGTCGTTTGCCAACAACCGGCGATTTCGAGTCGATTGTCATTTCCACAATTTCCAGACCCGCCTTTTTGAGCGTCATCAGCATGAGGAATGGAGGACGCGAAATTTCAGATTCTATAAGCGCGAGAATTGAGCGTGTGGGACTCACAGTGACATCAATTCCTAACTGCTTGAATAGCTCTTCGTGCCGTGGATTGTTCACACGTGCAATCGTTCGCTTGACATTGAAGCGTTGTTTTGCCATCTGACAAATGACCAGATTGTCCTCATCTTCACCTGTAACCGCGATCACCACGTCGGCACGTCTCGCCCCAGCATCCTCCATCGTCCTGGCTTCGCATGCGTCACCTTTCGCGACAGATGGACCTAGTTCGTCGGCAAGCACCTGCTGACGGTTGCCCGACTTCTCAAGCAACAAGACTTCATGTCCAAGATTGAGCAAGTTTCGCGCAAGGTAGTAGCCCACATCGCCACCACCACCAATAATAATATACATAAACTGTGCCCCTTATCCTTTTGCTTGCGGTACTATATTCCCTTGCTGCTTCCCGCTAACCGCATTGAAGAGCATGTTTGCGCCGAGGAGTGTTGGGCAGAAGGTTTCTAGCCCTATTTCTCTATATGTACTCTCGCGCAATGGGTCATAAATACGGCAGAGCACTTTTTTGACGTTGAAGAGTTGTTTTGCCATCTGGCTCGCCATAATGTTGCGGTTGTCACCATTTGTGACGGCAATAAAGGCATCGGCCTCTTCCACCTTTGCACGTCGCAAAACCTCTTCATCAACGCCGTTTCCCGTTACTCTGTCACCTCTAAATTCAGGATCGAGGCGCTGAAACGCATCGTTACTGCTATCTACAACGGTCACGGTATGTCCTGCACTATCTAATTGTGACGCGAGTAAGGCACCCACGCGCCCACACCCAAGAATAACTATCTTCATAAAAATATGGCCTCCTGTTGTTGAAATGCTATCCAACATCTGCAACTACCGTTGACCATTGTAGCACACGGTTAAAGATACGTAAGATATTGTTATTTCATCACCTTGGGGAGTGCTGTTTTACAATGCTGGACAGATAGCGTATCATAGTAGGGACCGATTTATAACGTCCTGGTCGGCATGGTCAATCGCCAAGAGGACGTGATAAATCGGTCCCTACCGAGCTTTAACTGAAGTGAGTATCTATCTGCATGTCGTCGCAACCATCTACTCCTCTCTACACCTTCCGTGTCGTACCGAGTACGCAACGGAAAGAGTGGGATGATTTTGTCAACGAGCATCCTCAAGGTCATATGCTGCAGAGTTGGGGCTGGGGCGAGCTAAAGGCTACTTCTGGCTGGCATCCGTTGCGTCTTGCGCTCTGGGAAACTTCAGGCGATAAGATTGTTGCCGCAGCTTCGGTACTGCTTCGTACTGCACCTCACGTTCCCCTGCGTTTGGGGCATCTTGCATACATTCCTAAAGGTCCTGTACTCGATTGGTCCGATGAGGGACTTTGTAACGTCTTCTTTACACAACTGCACTCCTATCTTCGTAGTGGCGGTGCTCTCGCGCTTCGTCTTGAGCCGAATCTGATGGATAATGAAGATGTATTTCTTTGCTCTATGGCGCAGCAACGAATGCACAAAACGCAAGCAGTGCAACCATTGCGAACCATCGTTCTCGATATTACGCGTGATGAGGCAACGCTACTGGCGCAGATGAAGGAAAAGTGGCGTTATAACGTGCGCCTCGCGGGTCGTAAGGGTGTAACGGTGCGCGTGGCGGAAACGATAGAGGATGTGCAAGCGTGGTATAGATTGTTAGAGACGACGGGAGAGCGCGACCAGTTTGGCATTCACACCCTTGCATACTATATAGAGGTGTGGCGCACGTTTACGCCGGGCGATACCGTTCGACTATTGTTGGCAGAGTTCAATGGACGGCTTTTAGCGGGCATCTTCGTCAGTGTCTTTGCGCGACAGGCAATATATCTGTATGGCGCATCGAGCAACGAGCAGCGCCAACTTATGCCCAATTATTTGCTACAATGGGAGGCGATACGCTGGGCTAGGAGTGTCGGTGCCACCTCCTATGATTTTTGGGGCATTCCAGAGACGGAGGCCGAAGATGAGGCGATGGCAGGTGTCTATCGTTTCAAGCGTGGCTGGGGCGGACAGATAGTACAGTTCTCTGGCTGTTATGAATATATCTATCGACCATTAGCGATGAGGATCGCGGAGAAATTTTTACCAACATGAACGAGAACGTTACACACTTACCCTTTACTTTGGAAACAGACCTGGAACGTACTATCGCGTCAGACCCGGCATGGCAGCAGGGCGTGGTATGGGGCAAACCACGCTATGGACACCTCGAAGGAGCTATCCAGTTTCATATTGCGGACGTGCTCGCAAACATTGACCGTCAGCAACCCCCGCCAGAAGAGCGTCGTATATTGCGCTTGATCGCGATTATACATGACACCTTCAAGTATCGCGTCAACGATTTCAAGCCTAAGATGGGCAGCAACCATCACGCCCATATCGCGCGCGTCTTCGCCGAAAAATACATTTCCGATCCCGTTATCCTCAACCTCATTGAGCTACATGACGAAGCCTACAATAGTTGGAGTCTGGGAGCCTACAAGCATCGCTGGTCGCTTGCCGAGGAGCGCATCAACAGCCTCCTTGCTAAACTCGGTCCATCATTGCCACTCTATGTCCGCTTCTTCCTTGCCGATAGCAGGACCGACTCAAAGGATCAAACTCCTGTTGAATGGTTTACGCATTTGTTGGAGGCAAGAGGATATACACTTCCAGCGCATTAATATTCAGCTCTGCTACACTATTTGTGCCTTACGTACCGGCGAAAGCAACAGACACAATCCCGCCAACATCACTCCTAATACACCAATAAATATCGTGACGCGTATGCCAATAAACACGCCAAGCACACCTGCCAACAGTGCGCCTACGGGTCCCACACCTCCGCTTAGAAATTGCATACTGGCATTCGCTCGTCCTAATAGGTGCGGTGGAATGATGCTCTGCCGCAAGCTTATCCCGTTGATAAGATATATTTCTACGAATATGTCGCCAACAAACTGCCCCACGAAGAGAATTGATAGAGCTATAAGAATGGGACCTTGCGCCAGTGGCATCAGTAGACCTGTTACACCATAACCAAATAACCCCCAACTGATTGCTCTACCTGCGCCAAAACGTCTGGCAATACGTTCCGCAACAAACGCTCCCAGCAGTGCGCTTGCACCACCTGTCGCGATGAGAAAGCCTGTTGCAAGTGGTGGGGCATGTAAGACGCGTACAATGTATAGAATATAGAGCGTTCCAATAAAGTTGCCAAAGAAATTAAAGATGGCGGCACTCAAAGCAAGCACACGTAGTACAGGGTCTTTAAGAAGAACTTGTACTCCCTCGACAATCTCACGCCAGATGTTTAGTTGCGCTTCTGGCTTCACAAGGCGAGGTTCTTTCGCGTGAATAAATATCATACAGAGAGCAGAAATCAGGAATGACAGGGCATCAAAAAGGATTGCAAGAGGAGCCGTGACCAGTTGCACAAGTGGCCCCGCAAGCGCAGGACCAGCTATTTCAGCAATTGAACCGCTCGCCCCTAACTTGCTGTTTCCCTCTACAAGGTCCTTTGACTCGACAAGTATCGGTAAAAATGATGAATCCGCGACACTGAAAAATACAGTAAGTAGTCCTACGAGCGCACCAACTATATACAGTTGCTCGATATACAAAAGTCCAAATACGGCTGCAATGGGAATACTCACAAGCAGGAGTGCGCGTCCAATATCTGTTCCAACGAGCAGTGGACGGCGGGGTAGACGGTCTACCCAGACACCTGCGAATAGACTAAATAGCAGCACTGAAGCGCCACTTAACGCGCTGAGAATCCCCATCTGTGCAGGAGTAGCTGATAAGAAAAGTACTGCGGTAAGTGGAAGAGCAATTCCTGTAATACCGTTGCCGATATCAGAAATTGTTTTGCCAACCCACAATTTCATAAAGTTAGCATTGTGCCATAATCCTCTACGCTTCTGCATGTATTCCTCCTCTCTATGCCACCTGAATACTATAAAGGACAAAAGTCCTTTTTTCTCTCATGTATCTAAATTCGTCTACCCCATTCTTGCAACACTCCGATAGAGAAAAGTAGCACAGGTGAAAATGCTTTTCTGACACGAAACACGATAGAGCTTTTTCAGGAAATATTTGCATGAATGGAGTATCCGTATGCGACGAAAACCATCACTTACTGCATCGCTTATCTTCTTACTATTGTTGGGCGTAGCTATTCTGGGCGCAGTAAGCTTTCAAACAAGGCCACCAGCGCATTCACAGACGAGAGTTAGCAGTGCCTCACCTTTTACATATCTCTATTATACGCTCAAGGACACACGAGGCTTTGTAATCGCGCGTGCTCAGAAAGGTATTAATAATCAACCGGTTGGTACGCCTGAAACGCTTGCGGTGTTGGGTGACGAATTTGGGCTGGTTGACTCCGATAATGTCTCCACGATTCAGCTTTCACCGGATGGCAAGTATGTAGCAATCGACGGCGTACGCGATCACGGCGAACAGGTGTGGGTCTACGATACGCAGCGTATGACGGTGAGCTTTGTACCGGCTCATGTGATGGGCAATTTTCTGCACTGGCTCCCTGGCGGCAATGGACATAGCTTCCTGTACCGACCCATGCTGCCGCTTGGTCCCGATGCGCCGATGGACGGTAACAATGGTTGGAATCCTGGCCTATGGATTGTGGATGCCGCGACCAATACACATAGCAATATAGACATCTCGGTACCATCAGCATTTCTCGTTGACGCGGCAGCATCACCCGATAACTCTCATATTATCTACTCAACCACCCTCGGCTTAGGCATGGGTAGCGACACATGGCTGGTGAACCAGGATGGCAGTATGCGTACTCATCTGCTGAGAAGTACAGGGGCGCAATCAGTTACAGGTTTGTTCACATGGTCGCCTGATGGCTCGCAAATCGCCTACGAGCAGCTTTCGGATAGCACGACACCTTTTTTAAACGCAGGTTTATGGGTTATGAATAGTCGCGGCGAGCAGGCGCACTACCTCACAAACACTGATGGCGGTCACGGCTTTATGCCCGTTTGGTCGCCCGATAGCCACAAGATCGCCTTTGTTGCGCGTACAAATCCGACGGACCAGCGCGCCGATCAGCAGGCACAAGCACTTCAATGTACAGTTGGCGTTGTAGACGTGCAAAGCAAACAGTCCTGGCAAGTTGTGTCCGCACAGCAGACGGGGATGATGCAGAACATTCATCCAACATGGACCGCTGATAGCGCGAGCATCACCTTTACCGCCCTTAATCCTATCAATCGCGTCGTAGGTGGTACGCCGCGCTACTGGTCCGCACGTGTCGTAGGACCAAGCACAAGACCTGCTGCAACACAACTGACACCTGCTATGTCACATGTCGTCGCGATTGGTTAGTAGATACACGATTGGGAAGTAACGGGTGCCTATATATGGTAGGGCTAGTCTCCTCGTGGGCGTCCGTTACTTCCCAATAGAATAGAAGAGAGACGAAAAAATACTATGAAAAAACATTTCAAGCGTGCTACGCTTGCTGTAATTCTTCTACTGCTAATAAACGTGCTCACATTATCTTTTCCAGCACCTTCAATACTTGCACAAAAGCAAAGCGATGCCCGACAATCTATAATGACAAAGGCGGCTACGGCTCCAGCACCATTTATGCACCGGCCATACTACGGGAGCCGTTCTATCTCGTCACGTACGGTGTCGTTTGTCGATCACGATCACCCGTGGTACGACAATGACGGCACATTTGTGCGTTATGATGGCGCGAAGTGGACAGGTGTATCTATTGGCTCCTGTACCGGTGGCGTCAATTGTTACGATGGACATAACGGCTATGACCTGGACATGTGGTATGAGCCAGTATTGAGCGCGGCGGCTGGGTCGGTGACACGTGCAGGCTGGTATAATCCGCTTGACCATAATAGTTCGCTCGGCCTGTGGGTTGCTATCGATCATGGCAATGGTATGACGACAGCGTACGGACATTTAAGTGCCATTACGGTTGCGGTGGGCGATACAGTTGGCACACAATGGCAAATTGGCACAAGTGGTACCACGGGTTCGTCAACCGGCCCACACCTGCATATGGCAACCTACTATCTTCCCAACTGGCAAGCCACAGACCCTTTTGGCTGGACCGGCAACTACGCTGATCCCAACGTGGTACCGGACTATTACCTGTGGGTGAACGATCCCTCCAATAATACTCCCGTTCCAACATTGAGCAGTAATGGAAGCGCAACGTATCCAGGTGCGGTAGTGGTTGATGATACCAATGCTGGCTGGAGTAGCACTGGCTCGTGGACAGGTGCTAGTGGCAGTACCGATATTCAGGGCGGATTGCACTGGACGACAACAGCCAGTGGTGCGGCAACGGCGAGTGCTACATGGCATCCAACTATTCCGGCTGACGGCTACTATGAGGTCGGCGTCTTTGTCGATGATACCTATGCCAGCAGTAGTTGGGCGCCCTATACCATCTATAGTGCCGACCCAAACAATCCGGGCGTTGAGGTCGTCCATCACGCTACCGTCGACGAGTCGCACATTGGCACATTCCAGGGACCGTTTAACCAGGAGAATACAGGGCCGCAGTGGATAGGGTTGGGAACGTATTACTTTCGCGCTTCGATGAATGGGCGACTCGTTCTGAGCAATGCGACGGGCGAGAGCGGTATGCAGATTGCGGCTGATGCGGCAGAATTTGTGCCGGTCTCGGTACAGGCAACACCCCCCCCTCCCAGCTATCGTTTTCAAGTGACAGGCGACAACACGCCTGCAAAGATGCTTCGCGGAGGTTCGGCACAGGTGAATCTCACCCTGAAAAATACGAGCAACTTTAGATGGAATGCTACCGCTTCTGGCAGTACACAGCCTGTGCAGGTGCTCTATCGCTGGCTCAATGCACAGGGACAGACGATTGCTACGAGTAACCCCATCAGCTTAACGCAGAATGTTGACGCGGGTAACTCGCTTTCGTTCACTACAACAATTCATGCACCAACGCAATTCGGCTCCTACACAGTGCAGTGGGATGTGCAGCGAGGCTCAACGATTTTCTCACAGCAAGGTGCTTCGGTAAAGAGTGACGGTGTACAAATTGTGCCAATGTCCCGTGAAGGTGCTCCACATACAGGGCTACGGAGAATTTAAAAAATGGCAGGGAAGACCTGTGTGTCTTCCTGCCGTTCTATCTTTCCAACGCGACTTTCTGCCGAAAGATTATGACCTATTCGGTACACTAGAGTCAGAAGAGAAAGAAACGTTACGGGACGATGAAGCCCTAGTGAGCACGATGCTATAGATAGAGAGAAAAAGTCATGAGCAATGGTATCGAGCAACAGGTGGATGTCGCTTTGCATCCACTTTATGTTGAGTGTGAGAAGGCCAAGAGTGAACTGGATAAGGTTCTTGTTGAATTGCAGGAAGCGCATAAGCAATTGGAGCGGATGCACAAAAGTAAGAGAGAACTCGTCTCAGCACTCAG